>JALORT010000303.1 GCA_025458755.1 Methylotetracoccus sp. | reverse complement strand
CTATGCGTTGTGGCCGCATCTCACGGTGGCAGAGAACGTGGCCTTCGGCTTGGAAGAACGCAAGCGGCCGAAGCCGGAAATCCGGGAAAGGGTCGATGAGGCGCTCGCGGTGGTGCGGCTCGACGGGCTCGGGGAGCGCCGGATTCAGCAGCTCTCCGGCGGGCAGCAGCAGCGGGTGGCGCTGGCTCGGGCGTTGGTGATCCGCCCGCACTGTCTGCTGCTGGACGAACCGCTGTCGAACCTGGACGCTCAGCTGCGTCTTGAAATGCGCAGGGAGATCCGCCGGATCTGCAAGCAGTTCGGGCTGACCGGGGTCTACGTGACGCACGATCAGGAGGAAGCGCTGTCGATGGCCGATCGTCTGGCGGTCATGGATGCGGGACGGCTCGTGCAGATTGGCACACCGATCGAGGTCTACCGAAATCCGGTCAGCCGCATGGTGGCGGAATTCATTGGTGAGACCAATTTCATCGAAGGACAGGTGCACCGCGCGGGCGATGACCCCGGAACCTACGAAGTGGAGACCGCTGCAGGTCGGCTGGTGGCGCGCGGCATTCCGGCGGCGGGCCTGTTCGCGCGACATGGGTCAAGGGTCGTGCTGTCGGTACGCCCCGAGGCACTGCGGTTTTCCAAGACGGCCGACTCGGCGCCGAATCGGTTCGCCGGTCGGATCATCGAAACCGTCTACCTCGGCTCGACGGTGCAGTACCGTTTGCAGCTCGAGTCCGGTCCGATGCTGAAGCTGACTGAGATGAATCCCTCGCGCATCTTGCCGGCCTCCGAGCAGAGCGCTGTCGCTGTTGCGGCGGTCGACGACGTCATCCTGCTGCCCGAGTGAAGGCATGGAGGACGTTCTTCCGAAGATCGCTGATGGAGCCGTCCGGCTGGCGCGGCGCAGCGAAGTCTGGATTTTCGCGGCTTTACTGGTGACCTTGGCCGGGCCTTTTCTGCTGCAGTCCTCGGAGTCGACCGCACCGGGTGTTTACGACCGTCGGCTGGTCATTCTGTCTCCGCACACGGAAGCTGTTCGAAAAGAAATCGGTCGGGCCTTCGCCAAACACTGGAAGGCACGCACCGGTGAAACGCTTTATCTCGATTGGCGCATTCCCGGAGGGGCGTCGGAAATCGCGTTGCTTCTGAAATCGGAGTTCAGCAGTGCGTTCCAGTATCGGTGGGAAGGCTCGTGGGGGCGCGTATGGACCCACGAGGCCGCCACGACATTCGCGGACCCGCGGTCATCGCCCGAGGCCGAGGCCCGGCGGCGTTTTCTCGCCTCCGACGTCGGCATCGGAGTGGTTCTCCGAACGGGTGATTCCCGCAAGCGTCGGCGGCGAGCCGTTTCGCGATCCGCAGGCCCGTTGGGTCGGTGTCGTGCTGGCCAGCTTCGGGATTGTCTACAATCGCGACGTGCTGCGGCGATTGGGCATGGCGCAGGCGCCCACGCAATGGGCCGAGCTGGGCGATCAGAGACTCGCCGATCAGGTGGCCCTGTCCGATCCGACCAAGAGCGGGTCCGTTGCCAAGGCGTTCGAATTGATCATTCAGCAGCAGATGCATCGCGCGGTGTCTTCGCTCAAGGCCGCGGACGATCCGGCGCAGAATCTGGCGGAACGCGAAGCGGCGGGCGTCCGGCAGGGGTGGGAGGCCGGTCTGCGGCTGATCCAGCGGATCAGTGCTAACGCGCGCTATTTCACCGATTCGGCCGCGAAGATCCCTCTGGAAGTCGCGCGGGGCGACGCGGCGGCGGGCATGGCGATCGATGCCTACGGAAGAGCGACGGAGGAATTCGTCCGCCGAGCTGACGGGGGGTCGCGCGTCGGCTTCATCGCACCGGAAGGCGGCACCTCGCTCAGCGTCGATCCGATCGCGCTGCTGAGGGGTGCTCCGGACCCGGCGTTGGCCACGGCCTTCATCGAATTCGTACTGTCCAGCGAAGGCCAGCAGCTTTGGGCTTTTCGTGCGGGGGCCCCGGGCGGGCCGCTCGATGCGACGTTGCGCCGGCTGCCCGTTCGGAAAGATTTCTACACCGACTTGAACCGCCGCTACATGGCGGACGCCGACGAAGATCCGTATACGCGGGCGAACTCCTTCACCTACCGGTACGAATGGACCGGACCGGTCTTCGCGGCGATCCGTTTCCTGATCCGCGTGATGTGCGTCGATACCCACCAGGAGCAACAAGCGGCCTGGAAGGGGCTGCGGCGGGCGGGATTTCCGGCGGCTGCCCTTGCCGTGTTTCACCGTCTCGGCGGGGTGTCCTACGAGGAAGCGCGGAACACGATCGTCCCCGTGCTGCAGGGCAGGGATAAGGTTCAGGAGGTCCGTCTCGCCCGGCAACTGGCCGATGCTTTCCGGCGCCAGTATCGACAGGCGGCCAGGCTGGCTGCAGCCGGAGGCCGGCCGGGTGGGTAGCGCGGTCAGCCGCGTGATGTTCGCGGTTGCCCTCTTGTTCTTTGCGTTGTTCTTCGTGCTGCCGATCTGGGGCACCTGTCGTACCGCTTTTGTCGGCGCGGATGGGGGCTGGACGCTCGATTACGTGCTCGAAGTGTTTCGCAACGAACTCTACCGGGAAGGGTTGTCGAACTCGTTTCTGATCGCGGCGTGGACCACGCTCGGCTGTTTAGCGGCCGCGCTGCCGTTGGCGGTGATCTACGTGCGTTTCGCTTATCCGGGCAGGACGCTGCTGAATTCGCTGGTGTTGACTCCGCTGATCCTGCCGCCGTTCGTCGGCGCGATCGGTATGCAAGCCATGCTGGGGCAGGCCGGCGCACTGAACAGCCTGCTGATGGCGCTTGGTCTGATGAGCCGGCAGAGTCCGGCTGACTGGCTGGGCCAAGGGCAGATGTTCGGAGTCGTCGTGATGAACGTGCTGCATTTGTATCCGATCGTCTATCTGAATACCTCGGCGTCGCTGGCCAATCTGGATCCGGCTCTGGAAGAGGCGGCGGCCAATCTCGGCTGTCCCCCATGGCGGCGCTTTTGGCGGATAACGCTGCCACTGACGATGCCTGGTATTTTCGCAGGCAGTGCGATTGCATTCATCTGGGCGTTCACCGAACTGGGCGTGCCGTTGATTTTCGATTTCAACCGCGTAACGTCGGTTCAGATTTTCAGCGCGATCAAGGACCTCAGTAATAACCCGTTCCCCTACGCGCTGGTCGTCGTGCTGCTTCTCTTTACCACGCTGATCTACGCGGCCAGTAAGCTGGCGCTCGAACGGAACGTCGCGGCCGGCGGTGGGCGGGCGGCGACGGGGCGCGCAACCATTGCCTTGTCACGTGGTCGGGGCCTGCTGTGTACCACGGCGTTTGCGGGGTTGACGGGCCTGGCTTTGGTTCCGCATGCCGGGGTCCTTCTATTATCTCTGGCGCGCGACTGGTACGGCACCTTGCTTCCGGACGCGCTTACACTGGCCCACTATCGCCAGGCGCTGGGCCATGAACTGACCCTCAGCGCGATCGCAAACAGCCTGAAATATTCTTCTCTGGCGACTTTGCTCGATATCGTGCTCGGTATCGGCGTCGCCTATGTCGTGGTCCGAACCCGAATCCGGGGCCGCCAAATTCTCGATGCCATGGCGATGCTGCCGTTGGCGGTGCCGGGCATCGTTCTGGCCTTCGGCTATCTCGCGCTGTCGCGGGAAGGGCAGCCGCTGCACGCTCTGATGCTCGGCGACGATCCTCTGCTGTTGCTGGTCGCCGCGTATGCGATGCGCCGGCTCCCCTACGTGGTGCGTTCCGCATCCGCGGGGTTCCAGCAGATCAGCCCGACCCTGGAAGAGGCGGCGCAGAATCTCGGCGCCTCTCCGGAACGGGCGCTGTGGCGTATCACCCTGCCGCTGGTGACGCCGCACCTGGTGGCGGGTGCTCTGCTGGCCTTTTCATTCGCGATGCTGGAAGTCAGCGACTCGATGATTCTGGCGCAGCAGGCTGGGCATTTTCCGATCACGAAAGCGATCTACACCCTGGCGTCGGCGCTCGGCGACGGTCCCGCGCTGGCCGCAGCGCTGGGTGTCTGGTCGATGGTCTTCCTGACCATCACGATGGTCGGGGCCGGCGTCGTGTTGGGCAAGAAGCTCGGAGCGCTGTTTCGGGTTTGAAGTCGTCGCCCCGGGCGGGAGCGGAACGCTGGATGCGTCGTCCCGAGAGGTGCTCTCGATTGCGCTCCCTCCGATCCATCACAGTGCTTCCTGTGCCTGCGCGCGCGGGTGCTTGGGCGCACCTTGCGCGTTCACCGTGTCCCCAACCTCCCAAATCCTCATCCTGCCGCATTAGAGACCGGGCTGCGCACCGCCGATCTCGTTCCGCGAACACCGTCACATCGCCCCGGTGAGAAATTCCACGGCGGCTAGACTTTGGCGCGAGGCTCGGAAAGCGCTGTTGATTATCTACATGAATCGCAAGTCAAAAACGCCACGCCGGGTGGTGGCGATGTCGTATGAGCCTCGGATCAAATCGCTCACGGTGGAGTTCGACGACGGCCGAGTGTACCGCTACTGCCGAGTCCCGAAGTCGGTATTCAACGCGTTGCGCTTGTCGTCCTCGTCGGAGATACATTTCCAGCGCCACGTCAAGGATCGCTACCCCGTCGAGCCTGTGAGTTGACCCGTTTACACAGTGGTTGGAGTGCTACCGATGAACACCATCGACTTCGAAAGTCTGAACCAAGGCGAATTCACGGACACATTAATTGAACGAATTCGTCAGTTACGCCGCTACAGGTTCACGATCCGCGAGATCGCGGAGCGGATCGGCTGGCCCAAGGAAAAACCGAGGACAGTCTTGAAGCAGATCGCCGGCCCGATGCCCAGGCAGCCGGCCGGTGAGGCTGCGCTCGAGGATTGGGAGTCGCGGCGCCATGTCGGAAGTCTGTACGGCGGAAAATGGTGATGTCGCGCCGCTCAAGGCGTAGGGTTCGCATCACCTGCGCTCCGCCAACACTAAGGGTCTGGATAGTCTCCAGGCCCTTTTTCTTTGCGCGAATCCCCTTGTGGCGCAGGGTTCCGAGCGATTGCGCTGTGGGTTATCCCCCGGCCAGACGGGGCTAATCGGCCCATGTCCCGGCCGGCCCAGTCTCTTTTCTCTGTTTGCCCTGCGGGTCGCATTGTCCTGGGCCTGCAGGTAATCGTTGATCTGTTGGTCCAGCCGGTCGTAGGCGCCGGTGGCGCGCAGATCGTTCAGCAAGGTCTTCAGGTAC
>JALORT010000017.1 GCA_025458755.1 Methylotetracoccus sp. | reverse complement strand
ACTTCGTGAACCACTTCACCCACCCGGATTTTTCTCAGCTTCTCAACCCTCAGGTCTACACCGTCGCCGTGACCCTGGCGATCGTCGCGAGCCTGGAAACGCTGTTGAGCCTTGAAGCCGTCGACAAACTCGACCCGCTGCGACGCATCGCGCCGACCAACCAGGAACTGCGTGCCCAGGGTCTCGGCAATCTGATCAGCGGCATGATCGGCGGCTTGCCGATGACGGCGGTGATCGTCCGCAGCGCCGCGAACGTGAATGCCGGCGGCCGCACCAAGGTCGCTTCCTTCGTCCACGGGATTTTGTTGCTGTTCAGCGTCGCCTTCCTGACCCATACGTTAAACCTGATTCCTCTCGCGACCCTGGCTGCGATTCTGCTGCTGACCGGTTACAAGCTGGCCAAGCCGTCCCTGTTCATCGAGACGTACCGCAAGGGTATGGACCAGTTCCTGCCGTTCGTGATCACCATCGGCGCCATCCTGGTTACCGACCTGCTGAAAGGTATCGCGATCGGCATGGTAGTGGG
The DNA here is from genome assembly GCA_025458755.1 of Methylotetracoccus sp. Lineage (GTDB taxonomy): Bacteria > Pseudomonadota > Gammaproteobacteria > Methylococcales > Methylococcaceae > Methylotetracoccus. The sequence continues at coordinate 11,267 of JALORT010000017.1, read as the reverse complement.
CCTGTATTTCGTCATTAAGGCCAATTTCCACGCAGCCATGAGTCTGACCAGGGACGGCAAGAATTACCTGCTGCGGCTGCAGAAGGACGTCTCTTTTTTGAACAAAGCCCTGCTGCGCAGCTATTTCGACAGCGTCGAGGAAGGCGGCTATTTGATCATCGATGCCGGTCGCGCCCAGTTCGTGGATCAGGATATCCTGGAAACGATTCAGGATTTCGTCGCCGCGGCCAAGGAAGGCGGGATCACCGTCGAGCTGCGCAGTTTCGGCGCGCTGTTACCGGGCAGTGGGGATGACGAAGGAGAGCGTGTCGCCACCTATCAGCCGCCGCTGACTTGAGACATCCGTCATGAAACCGATAGAGAGGCTGCTACTCGAAAACAAGGCTTGGGCGCAGGAACACTTGGCGCAGGATCCCCACTTTTTTGAAAAGCTGGCCAGAGAGCGGCGTTGTGATTTTTTTTGGATTGGCTGTTCCGACAGTCGAGTGCACGCTGATGAGATCACCAACACCGAACCGGGCAGGATTTTCGTGCATCGAAACATTGCGAACATGGTGATCAATGATGACATGACTCTACTCAGCGCGCTGGAGTATGCCGTCGACCACCTGCTCGTGGGGCACATCATCGTCTGCGGACACTATGGATGCGGCGGCATCAATGCCGCGATGAGAAAGGCCAAGCCCGACCAGCTGATGTTGAATAAGTGGCTGAAGCATATCAAGGATGTTTACCGTCTGCACCGGCATGCGCTCGAGATGATCTCGCCCTATGCCGAACGCGAGAACCGCCTGGTCGAACTCAACGTGATCGAGCAAGTGCACAATCTGGCTCAGACTTCTACCGTACAAAAAGCCTGGGCCACGCGCCAGGGCCCCGAACTGCACGGCTGGGTCTACGGCCTTGGCAACGGCATCATCCGCGAGATCATCCAACTGGATGCCGGCACCCCGCTCGATCCCATTTACGAATACGACCTGACGTCCCTCACCTGATTCTGTCCCGCCAACCCTGACCCTTATGACTCGTAACGCCTTACTGAAAGTTCTCGCACCACTCATCCTCTGTTCGATCACCGCAACACTTGCGACCGCGAAGGAAAAGCCAAAAATGTCCGAACCCACCAAAGTGAAACTGGAAACCAATCTCGGCGCCATTATTCTGCAGCTGGACGCTGCCAAAGCGCCGGTATCGACCAAGAACTTCGTCACCTATGTTCAAGAAGGCCAGTATGACGGCACGATTTTCCACCGTGTGATCCCCGGCTTCATGGCACAGGGGGGCGGGTACACCGAAGCCTTCAAGCAGAAGACCACACACGAACCGATCAAGAACGAAGCCGATAACGGGCTCAAGAACAAACGCGGTACCGTCGCCATGGCGCGGACTTCCGATCCCAACTCGGCCACCGCGCAGTTCTTCATCAACTACGTCGACAATGCCTTCCTCGACTACAAGAGCCCGACCCCCCAGGGTTGGGGATACGCTGTTTTCGGCGAAGTCGTCGAAGGTATGAATATCGTCGACGACATGGCCAAGATTCCAACCGGCCCCGGCGGTCCGATGCCGACCGATGTGCCGAGCAAGCCCATCGTGATTCAAAAGGCTACAGTGATCTCCCCCCTGAAATGACCGCGTTCCGGGCGGTTCGCGGCAGGCTTGCTAACCGGCCGCGGGTCCCTCGGCGCGTCCGCGACCGCCCGTTCCCCCGCCTGACCGCGCGCTCACTCTGTCGACTCGGCCCGTTGCGGCTCATCCAACAACGGTCAATAGGGGTTTCTCCGAAGTTTTTATTGCTTGTGCGCGGCGTTTTTGCTATCTATACGCGGTTTTAATTGCGACCGTTTAGGAGTTGATGCATGTCGAACGGCAATGCGACCGTGACGTTGGCGCCCCCCTTCAGCTGCGAGCCCTACCAAACGGAAGAGGGGGAAGAGTACATGAGCGAGGGACAGACCGAACATTTCCGGCGCATCCTGCACAACTGGAAAGACGATCTGATGAAAGAGGTCGACCGGACGGTCCATCATATGCAGGATGAGGCCGCGAATTTTCCCGATCCGAATGATCGGGCGACGCAGGAATCGGAATTCAGCTTGGAACTGCGCACAAGGGACCGCGAACGGAAGTTGATCAAGAAGATTGAAGAAGCGCTCGAGAACCTGGAGCGGGGCGAATACGGCTACTGCGAAACCTGCGGCGTGGAAATCGGTCTGCGCCGGCTCGAAGCTCGTCCAACCGCCACTCAGTGCATCGACTGCAAGACCTTGGATGAGTTGCGGGAGAGGCAACTGGGTTAGCAGCGCTGACCTCGTACGATTCCCAAGGACTCGAGCCTCCCGCGCATCACCGCTATCGGGGACGTTTTGCGCCATCCCCTACCGGACCCCTCCATCTGGGCTCGCTTTACACCGCGCTGGCCAGCTTCATCCAGGCAAGGTCCAAGGCGGGCGAATGGCTGCTTCGCATTGACGACCTTGATCCCGACCGTTCCGTCCCCGCCGCCGCAGACGCGATCAAGCGTACGCTCGAGCGCTTCGGTTTATTCTGGGATGGGGAAGCGGTCTCGCAAAGGGATCGCGCCGATCGCTATCAGGAGGCATTCGAGCACTTGCGGCATCAGGGTTTGGTCTACGGCTGCCGGTGCAGTCGGCGACTTCTGACCGGAAGTGTCGTCTATCCGGGATATTGCCGAGACCGGGGCCCATCGGAGCAGAACCCTGCACACGCCGTGCGTATCCGCGCGGCGGACACCGTGATCCACTTCACGGACCGCCTTCGCGGCGCCATTGCCCACGACCTGGCGCGCCAAACGGGGGATTTCATCGTGCGGCGACGGGATGGTGTGTTCGCTTACCACCTGGCGACGGTGGTGGATGATGCGGCCGCGGGCATTTCCGAAGTTCTGCGCGGGGCCGACCTCCTCGACTCCACGCCCAGGCAGATCTACCTGCAGAGGAGCTTGAACCTGCCGACGCCGGCGTACTGCCATACCCCGATCCTGCTGGATGCCGACGGGGAAAAGCTCAGCAAGCAAACCCTCGCGGCTCCGGTCCGCGACGAGAACCCGGGGGCGACCCTTTGCCTTCTCTTGCGGCTACTGAGGCAGGAACCGCCGGCCGACTTGCACGGCGCCGAACCGGCGGAAATCCTGGGATGGGCCGTCAATCACTGGAACATCACAGCACTGTCACAGGTCACAGCCATCGCTGCTGAGGGCGGCCGGGAGTCCCTTTCGGCGCCGCGAAACACGCCCACCTCCCGACGGCACGCGGCCTCAGCCCTAACGGCCAAGCGTTAATTTCCCGCCACTGTCATCCGGTCGATCAGGATGGATCCCGAGCGGGTATTCCCCCGAAAGTCCACATCGTTTCCCACCGCGAGCATTCCCCGAAACATATCGCGCAAATTTCCCGCAATCGTGATCTCTTCGACCGGATATTGAATTTCGCCGCCTTGCACCCAGAAGCCGGCAGCGCCGCGCGAGTAATCGCCGGTGACGATATTCACGCCCTGCCCCAGCGTTTCAGTGACCAGCAGCCCGGTATTCATCCGTCGCAACAACGCCGGTAAATCCAGATCTCCGGGGTCGATCGTGAGGTTGTGGACGCCGCCCGCGTTACCGGTGGTGGTCAGACCCAGCTTCCTGGCCGAATACGTGCTGAGCACATACGATTGCAACACGCCGTCTCGGACCAGGTGGCGCGCGTGCGTGGCCACGCCCTCGGCATCGTAAGCGGTGCTGCCGAGTGCCCGTTTCAAGTGCGGTTGTTCGTGTATCTGAACGAACGGAGGAAAAATGGTCTGGCCCAGGCTGTCGATGAGAAACGATGATTTGCGGTAGAGGTTACCGCCCCGAATCGCCGCAATGAAATGCCCGAGTAGCCCACCCGCGACATCGGCGGCGAAGATAACCGGGCACTCGCGGGTACTGATGGACCGCCCGCCCAACCGTCGCAGTGTGCGCTCCGCCGCCTTACGTCCCACGTCTTCCGGGCGTTCCAGATCTTCCGCCGCGCGGGCGACCGTCCACCAGTCGTCGCGCTGCATGCTTTCCCCCTGTTGGCCCAGTACCGAACAACTGAGGCTGTGCCGGCTGTTCGCCATACCGTGCAGGAACCCGGCGGTGTTGCCCAGCACACGAACTCCCTTGAACGTATCAAGTTGAGCACCCTCGGAATTGGATATCAACGGACTGACCGCGCGCGCGGCGTTCTCGCAGGACAGAGCGATCTCGATGGCCTGTTCCGCGCCGATGTCCCAGGGATGGTAGACATCCAAATCGGGAAATTCCCGGGCCAACAACTCCGGCTCGGGCAGTCCAGCACACGGATCTTCAGCCGCATAGCGTGCGATTCGACACGCTGCCGCCACCGTTTCGCGCAGCGCCGGGTACCCGAGATCGGTGGAACTGGCCGATCCCTTGCGTTGACCGAAATACACCGTCACACCCACCGCCTGGCTGCGATGGTGCTCCACGGTCTCCACGTCACCGAGGCGAACCGATACCGACAGCCCGAAGTTGACGCTCATCCCGGCTTCGGCCCCGCTGGCCCCCTGGCGTCGGGCTTCGTCCAGACATTCCGAGACTAGAGAGCGCAGATGCTCAATCCGCCCCTGTTCCGTTTCGACGAGGCTATTGCCAACCAAACCAACCCTCCAGGATCAACGAGCAACAAACGCCACCGCGGGACGGCGTTCACGAATTACGGGGAATTTTGGCGCGTGCGACCGTCGCCGATCGGCCCGGGTCAGCCCCCGATCAACACCGGCGAAAGGTTAGACGCGGGTGCCGCCAACGGTCAAACCATCCACCCGCAGCGTTGGCTGGCCGACGCCGACCGGCACGCTCTGCCCGTCCTTGCCACAGGTACCCACACCGCTGTCGAGTTCCAGGTCGTTGCCGACCATGCTGACCCGCGTCAATACATCGGGCCCGTTCCCGATCAGAGTGGCGCCTTTGACGGGCCGAATGAGCTTGCCGTCTTCAATCAGATACGCTTCGCTCGCCGAGAACACAAACTTGCCGGAAGTGATATCCACCTGGCCGCCCGAAAAATTCTTGGCATACAATCCGCGACGCACCGACCGAATGATCTCGTCCGGTGTATGCGTGCCGGGAAGCATATACGTATTGGTCATGCGTGGCATGGGAAGGTAGGCATAGGACTCGCGCCTGCCGTTACCGGTCGGAGCCACCCCCATCAGCCTGGCATTCAGCTTGTCCTGCATATAGCCCCTCAAAACTCCATTTTCGATTAAGACCGTACGCTGCGAAGGTGTGCCCTCGTCGTCGATCGTCAGCGAACCGCGCCGTTCCGGCAGCGTCCCGTCATCCACCACCGTACACAGCGGCGAGGCGACGGCCTCCCCGATGCGCCCGGTGAAGGCGGAAGTTCCCTTGCGGTTGAAATCTCCCTCGAGACCATGGCCGATCGCCTCGTGCAGCAGCACGCCGGGCCAGCCGGAGCCCAGGACCACCGTCATGGTACCGGCCGGGGACTCCGTCGCCTCAAGATTGACCAAAGCTTGGCGGACCGCTTCGCGGACATATCCGGACGCTCGGTCCTCCTCGGTGAAATAACGATAGTCGCTGCGCGCACCACCACCGGCGCTCCCTTGCTCCCGCCTGCCTTTTTCTTGAACGATCACGCTGACGTTCATGCGGACCAGTGGACGGACATCTCCGTGCAAAACTCCGTCGCGACCAAGCACGAGGACCGTTGAACTCCCTCCCGCCAGGCTGACAATCACTTGCTCCACACGTGAATCCAGCCGGCGGGCCTCGGCGTCAAGACGCCGCAACAGCTCGATCTTCTGCTGCTCACTCAAAGACGGCAGCGGGTCGATCGGACGATACAGCGGCTGTCGCGGACGGCGCGGCGCGATCGCCCATCGCCCCTGCTGGCCGCTGCGGGTGATCGCGCGGGCATTCTTCGCTGCCTCGAGCAGGCTCGGTAACGCGATCTCATCGGTGTAAGCGAAACCGGTTTTCTCACCGGCCACCGCTCGTAGCCCGGCCCCTTGATCGATGCTGTAAGAGCCCTCTTTGACGATGCCGTCTTCCAACGTCCAAGATTCGTAGCGCCCCTGCTGAAGGTAAAGGTCGGCATCGTCCACCTTGGAAGAGATCAGCGTTCCCATCACTCGGTCCAGATCCCTGGCGGCCAGCTCTGCCGATTCGAGGATCGTGGTTTGTGCCAGGGCCAACGGGTCGTTCGACATGAATCTCTCCATTCTCGGCGGCAATTGCCGTTAGAGCCGTACCGCTCGCGGACGACGGGTTAACGGCACCATAGCCGGCGATGTGTCAGCACCGGGAAGGCGGCTCGCACCTTCAGCAGTCGATCATGGTCGATTTCGGCGCACACAATACCCGCTCCCGAGGTCAGTGAGGCCAACGTGTTGCCCCACGGGTCCACGATCATACTGTGTCCGTAAGTCTCTCGGCCGTTGATGTGGAAGCCTCCCTGATCGGAAGCGACAGTGTAACAAAGGTTCTCCACGGATCGCGCTCGCACCAGCAGATCCCAATGGGCCGCGCCGGTTCGTGCGGTGAACGCCGAAGGTACCGCGAGGATATCCAGCCCTGTTTCGGCCATCTGGCGGAATTGCTCCGGGAAGCGGAGGTCGTAGCAGACCGCGACACCCAGCGTACCGAACGGCGTGTCCAGAACCAAGGGGCGGTCCCCGGCCTCAATGGTCGACGACTCCCTGTAGGTCTCACCGGTCTCGGGCACGTCGACGTCAAACAAATGGATTTTGTCGTAACGCCCAGCCCGCATTCCTCGATCATCGTAGACCAGGCAGCTCGCGCGCACCCGCTGCCGGTCCGCCGTCTTGATCGGCAGCGTGCCGCCGACCAGCCAGAGCTTGAACCGTTCGGCGGTTTTCGCCAAGAACTCCTGAATCGGCCCGGAGCCGTCGTCTTCGGCCACGGCGAGCTTGTCCGACTCGTCCATTCCCATCAGTGCGAAGTTTTCGGGCAGAACCACCAAACGAGCACCTTGAGCGGCCGCCTTCTCGATCAACCTCCCGGCTTCCAGCAAATTGGCACCGACATTGGGACTCGATGCCATCTGAACTGCCGCGCACATCAATTTAGCCATGGTTTCAGTCCTCGACGTCGCTACTGCTGCCGTCGCCTCTACAGTCGTTGCACACTCGCCTGCAGCGGCGGCCTGCGCTCCACTCTCGCGCTGCCTTTCGCTATTTCCACCCGTGCGTGCGTCGACCGGGTGAGTGATCACTGTTGGCTCGTAAGGCATCCATAAGCCGGTCTCGGCATGACGGACACTAGGGCACCGAAGGGGAGTCGGAGCGGCCACGCGACGCAACGTCCAACCGGGGCCAAAGTCTTACGCTTGGATGACGGTACGGCTCGGCATACGACAGCCCGCAGACCCGCGTAGACCCGAAGTCTCCGACCGCCGAACCGCCCGTGTTGCATCGCTCTGCACGCCCGACCAGTGAACACCCCCCCTTACACCGTGCCAATGAAGACACCCAACGCGACCAGCGCCGGGGTTGCCACGCTCGCCACCACGTTCAAGCCCAAACTTGGTAATAAACTCTCAAACACACCGTCGAACCGGTCGAGATTCCGAACGACGGGCGCAGCCGCGGCCAAGCCGGCGCCGCCGATCAGGCTGAACGCGGGCAGATACCCGAGCCCAACCGCCCCCCCCAGCGTCACCGAGGCCAGCACAAAAAACAGGATGTAAACTCGGGCACTGCGTTGAAAGCCAAGCAGAATGGGCAGATTGCTGCGACCCACGCTCCGATCAGCCTCGACGTCCGGAAACTGGTTCAGCAGCAGCAGATTGCTGACCAGAAAAAACGGTATGAGTGCCGCGAACAGACCGGACCAGGAATAGTGACCCGCGAGCGCCACCTCGGTTCCCATCACCATACAAGGTCCGAATCCCACACCGGGCGCGATGAGACACAGCCAGGGCCGCCGCGTCAGCCACGGCGTGTAGGCGAGCACCAGACCCAGCCCCAGCAGTCCGAGCGGGAGCAGAGCGAATCCGCGTTCCGCGAGAAAATATAAACCGATGACCAGCACGGCCAAAGCGCCGATCAGCCCGGTGACCAAGGCGACTGGCGCCAGTTCCGGATGGGCCGGAAGCGTGCCACTGCCGCCGCTGAAGGGTGTCCGCCGCGTATGTGAATCCAGCCCGCTGCGGAAATCGACAAATTCATTCAGTGCGTTGACCGAGATGTGCGCCGCCACGGCGCCGAACAGGACCAGCACTGCCTCCATCGGATCGATCTGCACACCGCTGCGGTGTGTCACCGCCAGGCCCAAGGCCACGCAGGCAGGCGTCAGGATCAGGAACGCCGGACGCATCGGTCCGAATACGGGATTCATGCTGGTCGACTCCTCATTGCCGGGACCCTCACCGAAGTCATCAACGACTCTCAGAGCGCAGATTCTTGCGAAAATTCCGGTGAGATGGCATGAAACGCCGGGCTGAATTCATGCACCGCCGCGATCATCGCGCCGGCATGCTCGGGATCGACGTCCGGCAGAATGCCGTGGCCGAGATTGAACACGTGCCCGTTACCGCGGCCGAACTCTGCGAGAACCCGTCGCACTTCGGCCCGGATCACCTCGATCGGTCCGTACAGCGTCATCGGATCCAGATTGCCCTGGAGCGCCACACGGTGTCCGACGCGTCGGCGCGCTTCGCCCAGGTCGGTCGTCCAATCCAGGCCCAGCGCATCGTAGCCGGCATCCATCATGGCCTCGAGCCATTGTCCGCCGCCTTTGGTGAAAAAGATGGTCGGGATCGTGCGCCCTTCCCGGCGGCACTGCAGCTGCGCGAGCACACGCCCGGCGTAGGCCAGCGAAAATTCCCGGTAGTGGTGGCGGGCCAGCACGCCGCCCCAAGTGTCGAAGATCATCACCGCATCGACTCCGGCGGCGATCTGCGCATTGAGGTAGAGGGCCACGGCGTCGGCCAGTTTGCCCAGCAGTTCGTGCAGCACCTGAGGTTGTTCAAACAACAGCCCCTTGATGCGACGAAATTCGCGGCTGCCCCCCCCTTCCACCATATATGTCGCCAGCGTCCACGGACTGCCGGCGAACCCGATCAGGGGCACTTTGCCTTCGAGCCGGCGCTTGATCAAACGGACGGCCGCGGGTACGTAGGCCAAATCGCGCTCAGGGTCCGGGATCGGCAAACGGCGCACCGCCGCGGCGGTGCGGAGCGGTCTGCCGAAGCGAGGCCCTTCGCCTTCGACGAATTCCAGTTCCAGCCCCATGGCATCGGGAATGGTCAGAATGTCGGAAAACAAAATGGCGGCATCCAGCGCAAAACGCTCGAGCGGCTGCAGCGTCACCTCGCAGGCGAGCTCCGGAGTGCGGCAAAGCGCCATGAAACTGCCGGCCCGCTCGCGCACGCGGCGATACTCGGGAAGATAACGCCCAGCCTGGCGCATCATCCAGACCGGTGTCCGTGCGGTCGGCTGCCGCAGCAGAGCGCGGAGAAAAACGTCATTCTTCAGCGGCATCTCGGTGCCTTCCGTCACGACTCAGCCCCTGTTGCGGCGATCTTCGTGCGGGCAACGCCCAAGCCGACACGGATGCCCGGGGGCAGGCCGGCGCGGCATGATTCAGGCGGCCGCAAGACAATGCTCCAAGGTTGCCCGAACCGTCTCGCCATCGATTTCCAGCGGCAGCGTCGCCTCTCCGATCGCCTGCAGCAGAATCAGCCGCAGGCGACCGTCGACATTCTTCTTGTCCACGGCCATGAGTTCGAGCATGCGCAAAGGCGACAGCTCCCAATTCAAGCGGATCGGCAGCCGAGCGCGCTGCAGCAACTCCCGGATACGCGCGGCCGATACCGGGTCCAAACGGCCCAGACGCACCGACAGATCGGCGGCGATGCAGGTTCCGATGGCAACGGCTTCGCCGTGCAGATAGACGCCGTAACCGGCTCCGGTTTCGATCGCGTGACCGAAGGTATGGCCCAGGTTCAGCGTGGCGCGGACACCGGATTCATGCTCGTCGGCCGTGACGACCTCGGCCTTGTTGCGGCATGATCGCTCGATCGCCCACCCCACTGCCGTGGGATCCCGGCGCAGCAGCGCATCGATATTTGCCTCGATCCAGCCGAAGAACGCCGCGTCCCGAATCAGCCCATATTTGATCACTTCGGCCAAGCCGGCGCTCAATTCCCGGTCCGGCAGCGTGGTCAGCGACGAAGTGTCGGCGATCACCGCCAGCGGCTGATAGAAGGCGCCGATCATGTTCTTGCCCAGAGCGTGGTTGACCCCGGTCTTACCGCCGACCGACGAATCGACTTGGGCTAACAGGGTCGTCGGCGCTTGAACGAATGGAATGCCGCGTTGGTAGCAGGCGGCGGCAAAGCCGCCCAAGTCCCCGATCACCCCGCCGCCGAGCGCGATCAGGCAGGCGTTGCGGCTGAAGCGGGCATGGATCAGTCGATCCCAAATCCAGGCGGCCGAATCCAGCGTCTTATATTGTTCGCCGTCCGGCAGGATCACGGTTTCGACCTGCTTATCGGACAGGTTCGCGAGCACGCTGTCGAGATAAAGCGGCGCGACTGTGTCGTTCGTCACGACCATGACCTGCTTGGCCGCCAGGTGCCGCGCCCACAGTCCGCGGTCGCTCAGCAGGTCGCCGCCAATATAGATCGGGTAGCTGCGCGCACCCAGGTCGACGGTCAGCGTTCTCATTCCTGCACCGCCGCCGCCGGAACCTGTTGCAGCGCGCTGACGATCCGCTTCACCGCAGCCTGGCCGGACAACACGCCCGTATCGACCGTCAGGTCGGCCGTCTCCGAGTACAAGGGATCGCGTTCGGCGAACAGGTCTTGCAGCCGCTGGCGCGGATTATCGGTCTGCAGCAGCGGCCGGTTGGTATCCTTGTGCGTGCGTTCGAGCTGCTTGTCGACGCTGCATTTCAGGTAGACGACAAAACCCCGCCGCCGCAACAGTTCGCGATTCTCGGGCAGCAGCACCGCACCCCCGCCGGTGGCGATGATCGCCGCATCCCGCTCGCTGAGCCGCGCCAGCGTTTCCGATTCGCGGCGGCGAAATCCGGCTTCGCCTTCGTAGTCGAAGATCATCGGGATGCTGACGCCGGTACGACGCTCGATCTCTTTGTCGCTGTCGCAGAAGTCGCGTCCCAACGCTTTCGCCAGCAGCTTGCCGATCGTCGACTTGCCGGCGCCCATCGGGCCGATGAGAAAAATATTCACGGGCGGGTCAAATTACTTGCGGGTTTGAAACAACAC
>JALORT010000302.1 GCA_025458755.1 Methylotetracoccus sp. | reverse complement strand
AAGCGGCTCTACGCCCTGGACGAGGGCGAACTGAACGCGATCCGCGACCGGTTGAAGAAGGAGGGTGTGCGGATCGAGGCGATCGAGATCGGCCGCTTCAAGGGTCTGGGCGAGATGAACCCGGATCAGCTCCGGGAGACCGCCATGGCGCCGGCCACGCGCCGCGTGCTGCCGGTGCGCGTGCGCCCGGGCGCGGCCGAGGACACCGTGAAGCTCTTTACCATGCTCATGGGCAAGGGCGAAGCCGCCTCGCGCAGGGAATGGATGGAGGCGAAGGGCGACACGGTGGAGGCGGACGTCTGAGTTTTTCCCCGCCGGGAATCCGCTTAGCAAGCGAAGAAAAACGATGGGGCCGTCCTCGGACGGCCCCATGGGTCAGGCGGTTACGCCGGCTGGAGCTCTTGCCAGCGGGATCAGGGTTTGCGCAGGCCGGCCAGGACCTCGGACAGCTTCTTCGCCTTGCTCGTGATGAAGGTGGTCACCTGGGTGCGAAGTTTCGGGTCCTTGATGTTGGCCAGCGCCGCGGCGAGCAGGTCGCCGGCGGTGATGCGGGCACCCTCGATAGAGTCCATCTCGGCCTGGGACAGCGCTTCGACCTCGATGCCTGACAAAGCGGCAAAGCGGTCGTCTTGAGCGGTGTCGGACTGGGCGAGCGCCGGGGTCGCGGCCAGCGCGAGGGTGAGGGACAGGGCGGCGGCAAGGTTTCGTTTCATGTTTATCGATCTCCGTTGGTTTCGGGGGTATGGTTCTTGCGGACTGGGAGCTACTCCCGGAAACCGACGGAAGCAGCCGCCGTGCCAGCCGGAAAGACTCCTTTCAGGGCTCTGAAAAGGATGGGGTTCCTGCGTTTGTCCATCCTTCAGACCGACTCCCGCAACGGTGCCGGTGGGGGACTTCGCGGGGGCAGGTGGGGCATATGCCCCAGAACGGCGGGAATGGGGCGGCTCGCCCCGATCAGCGGCGGCTTGCCCGTTCGCGGGCACGGTCCCGCATCTGCTGCTGCTTGATGCGGATGGCCACGGCCGCCTGATCCAGTTGGTCCGGCGAGACGGCGCGCGTGGTATCCGGTGCGCCGGCTGTCGCTGCAGCGCCGGAGCCCGAGGCCGCCGGCGGCGCCGCAGCGTGTTCGGCAGGCGGGGTGACAGGAAGGGCATTTCCCCCGGCAAGCTGCAGCGTCTGCATCTGGGACAGGGGAACGTACAGGAATGTGATGCGGTTCGGTTCGACGCGCTGTACTCGATAGCTCTGGCCCACCGGATCGCCTTCCGCCACCGTATGGACCTTTTCACCTTCCGACAGGAAGGCGCGCAGCCTGTCACCGTCGTCCAGCCATCCGATGAAATGAAACGGCAGTGGCGGCGCCTGGGGCGGAGCAGCGGCTGCCGCCGGCGCCGGCGGGGGCGGTGGAGGCGGCGGGGCCCAGGACTTCGTCTCGAAGATGCCGCGTCCCGATTGCCCCGGCTCGCCGGCATCTTCCTGCCGCCGCGGCACCAGTGTCAGGGATTCCGGCAGCGCTGCCTGCGGCGCAGGCTTGGTCGCGACTGAAGGCGCCCGGGCGGGAATCGCCGGGGCTGCCTCCTCGTCAAGCGCAAGAAAGTAGCCACCAACGGCGATCGCCCCGGCGAGGCCGAGAAACGCTATCCAGAACAACGCCCGGGGGCTGAACATGGGTCGGAATCGGCGGACAGAGCGAAGGTCTGACGCAATCGGTAGTGAGCCGCCAAGAGTATCCGCCATAAAGGGCAGTCTCCGCTATCTTACCAAGGAAATATGTCACAACTGGAAAAAGTTAATAATAACAGCAAGTTAGGTGAAATGCCCAAATTCCCCAATTTTGGGTGGGGCATTTGTCGCAATCCGGCAACAGGCGATTTTTGCCCGAATCCGCGGCATGTGGAAAAACAGTTTCTCGATTAGATACTTGAGTGGGCATATCGGGTATTGGCACAGCGGTTGCCTAGTGTGGGTCAAGGCCCTGGGAAACGGTCAGGGCCTTGAAACACGAGGAGCAGAGGTCGGACATTGCGACCGAATGCTTCCGAGCCGCGGCGGGGCAGGTGCGCCGCGGATGGACTCCCCTGTATCCATTACATTTTTTCGGAGGTCACGAAATGACGACTCAAGCCAAGAAACACAATGCGACGATGCCGAAATCCATGAACAAACTCGCCCAAGCCCTGTGCGCCGCCGGAATGCTCGCCCTGCCGGGTCTGGCCGCTGCCCAGGCGGTACCGCTCACGGTCGAGGGCCAGATCTCGAACGTGGTGCTGAACGCGGACGGCAGCGCGACGATCACGGTGTTCGACACCGATTTCGTGGTCCAACCCGGCGTGCCGGTAGCCACGCCCACCAAGGTGCTGGCCGACAATGCCGAGCTTGCCGATCCCACGCCCTTCCCGGGCCGTAGCCAGCCGGGTTTCATCGGCGGCACTGCGATCATCGACGGTCTGGTGATCGACGGCGTGGCCACGCCGCTGACGGTATTCGTCGAACCGTCCGAGAACGTGCTGCTCGGCGCCGTGACCGCCAATGGTACCGGCGGCATGGTGGTTCAGAACGTCCCGGTGATGGAACTGAACGACCCGCTCGGCCGCATTCCGTCCGAGGGCGTGCATAACGTGTTCGGCTTCCCGGTCATCCCGGCGACGATTCCGGTGGGGACCGGCGTCGCGGCCGAAGGTTACTTCGCCGGTGGCAGCTTCCACTACTTCCTGATCGAGGCGGATGCCGGGACCCTGGTCAACGCCGCCGACCCGGGGGTCAGCATCACCCGTGCCCGCTGCGTCGCCGGCGGTTCGCTGCGCGTGCAGGGCGGCGCCTATCTGCCGGATAACGCCACGGTCGAGGTGCGCAATGCGCGCACGCAATTCCCGTTCGGTACGGCCACCGCGGTTCCTGATCCTGCCGCCCCCGGGTTCGGCGCCTATCTGCTCGACGTGCCGGTCAGCGGCGGCGCGGTCAACGATGACGGCGCCTGCCCATCCGAGGTTCTCGTCGTGCGTACCGCACCCTCCGCTCCCGCCGGCGTCCAGGCGACCGCGGCTGTTTCGGGCGTGGTCGCTCCGCCGGCGGCCCCTGTCACAAACGAGGCGCCCACCGCCGTAGCCGATACCGCCACGACCACGGTCAACCTGGTGACCGAGATCGATCTGGCCGGCAACGACCTGGATCCAAACGGCAACCTGGATCCGACCTCGATCCAGCTCGACCTGACCGGCCTGCCCGCGGGCGTGTCGGTGACCAACAACAACGACGGAACGGTCGCGTTCCAGTCCGATGCCAGCGGCACCTTCACCTTCAGCTACGCCATCCGCGACAGCGGCACGCCCAGCCTGCAATCGGCCCCGGCCACGGTCACCGTTTCGGTAACTGCGGCGGCGGTCGATACGGTGGCGCTCACCCGCGCGTCGTACCGCGCCGACCAGAATCGCTGGAACCTGCGCGGCACGTCTAACCGACCCAGCGTCCGCGTCACCGCGACCCTGGTGCGCACCGGCCAGACCATCGCCACCGCCCAGGCCGACGCGACCGGCGCCTGGATCATCGACTCCCGTGGCAGCGGCGTCACGGCGCAGGCCGGCGACGTGGTGCGGATCATCTCCAGCGGCGGCGGCAGCGCGCAGGCAAACGTGACGATCAACTGAGAAATCATCGCCGGCCGACGGCCGGCATGTTTCCCCGACCCGGCCGGATCATCCGGCCGGTTTTTTTTCACCCCCCCGTGCAACGTGATTCGGTTTCGGCCGCGAACTGCTGCCGGATTTCCGTCGACACTGATCACAAAGAGCAGTCGCCGTAGATGCGCGTCCGGCTGACGTTCCGGCCCCCCAGGGCGCGACGCGCCGCCGCCGAGCGTTCATGCATGGAAACTCGCTTCAGGACCGGCGAGTGAGAGGCAGCAGCACTG
>JALORT010000301.1 GCA_025458755.1 Methylotetracoccus sp. | reverse complement strand
GCTTGAGCGACGCGCGCGGTTTGCCCGCGTTTTTCAGCAGCCGCTGTTCCCAGCTGATCTGCTGGCCGCCCGGCGCCTGCAGCGGCCGGTTGCCGGGATCGTTCATCGTTGGCAGCATCGTCTGTCCCTACCTCTTCTTCATTCCGTTCATGCCTGCAAAAACGCGGTACGGGCTTCCAGCAGCCCGCCGCGGCGCCGCTTGTCCTCCGGCGCCACCCCGGCGAGTTTTCCCGCCAGTCCCTCAATGGCGCGGCCCAGCTCGCAATCGTTGCCGAGCGGCTGGCCGAGCGTGACCACGCGGTGGAGCGAGAAATAATCGTTCGGGAAGCTCGCATGCACCGGACAATTGAAAATCTTCTCCATATCGGAGCTGGAGATCCCGTCGCGCCGGTTCACGCGATTGATCACTACCTGAAACTGCTCCTTAGTGAAGCCGAGCTGGTTCATCAGGCTGACGGCCTTCCGCGCCAGATGGAGGCTGGGCAGCTCCGAAGTGGATACCAGATAGGTGTGATCGACCTCGGGCGCCGCCAGCAGCGAGATCTTGTGAAAGATGCTGGGCAGGTCGAGAATCGTCCAGTCGTACATCAGGCGCGCGTAGTGCAGCACTTCCTGCAGGCGCGCGGTATCGATGGGATCGGAGTAGGGCGACTCGGGGGCGGGAAGGATGTCCACCCCGCCGGAGTTCACCGTCAGCCCGGACCAGGCGGCGGGCGTCAGACCACCGGCGTGATCCAGAGCATCGAGCAGCGAATGAGCGTGGTTCAGCTTCAGGTAAAAGCCGATCGTGCCGCCCATCAGGTCCAGGTCCATCAACAGCACCCGCTTCCCGGAGAGCTTCCGGACAGCGAATGCGGTCTGCGTGGCGAGCGTGGACGCCCCCGAACCGGGCTTGGCCGAAGCGAAGGCGACGATCTTGCCCATTTCCGGCTCGCCCGCCGCTTCCGGCTGTCGCAGCTTCCGGATCCGCGCCACCGCTTCCTGCTGCGAGCGCGCATCGAAAGGAGCCGCCAGGAATTCGCTGGCGCCCACGCGCAGCGAACGGATGATGGCCTCGGAATCCGGCTGCAAATGCAGCCCGATCACGTGCACTTCCGGACGGACCGGCGCAACAAATTCGATCACCTGGCAGGCGGCATCGAGGTCGGAAGCCAGGTCGAGCAGGATGACATCCGGCTTCAGCTGCCGCAGCCGGATCTCCAGCGTCTGCGCCGGCGGGTAACTTTTCATCTCCGCCAGGACCTGAAACAGCCGCGTCGAGGCAAGTGTGCCCTGGAACTGTTGAGCCAGTTCGCGGCTGGGACAGATCATGAAAGCGGTGATCTCGGTGTCGCGCATTGCACCCGTCCGGTGGTTACTGATTCTCCTGCGTGTCGGCGGGCCGGGCCGGTTCCGCAGCGGGAACGGCGCTGACACCGGCAATGGCCGGGCGCCGGGTCTCGTTGGCTGCCGCCGGCACCGGCTTGGCCACATTGGCCTCCGGTGCCGTGCTCTTGGGAGTCACCTCCGGATTACCTTTCTTCGCGAAGGGGTTCATCCGCTGGAACAGGCTCGGACTGCTCTGCTTGGCCACTGCCGGCTGCCCCGGAGCCGATACTGCGGTTGCCGGCGCCGGAACCTGATTCTGGCTGATCTCACCCTGCTTGTTCTTCGACACCGGACGGTTGTCGAGCGGCTGCGGCGGCACCACGGGTTCGCGGCCGGGCACCAATCCGAGCGGCACTTCGTCGCCCGGCTTCAGACTCGGCATGAACTCCCGCGGCATTACCACGCCCGGCTTCGGATCGCCCGGGTTCAGCGGCTCGGTGAGTTCCGGCGTCACCATGACCACCAGTTCCGTCTTGGCCTTGTTCTGGTTCCGGCTGCGGAAGATCGTTCCGAGCAGGGGAATGTTGCCGAGACCCGGGACCTTCGCCAGCGTCTCGTTCACGCGGTCGTCAATCAGGCCCGCGATCATAAAGCTCTGGCCCTGCGACAGCTCCACGTTGGTCTCCATGCGGCGCGTGGACAACGCGGGGATCACGAAGCCGGAAATCGTGATCGCGTTGGCGCTGTCGATGGTGGAAACCTCCGGCTTCACGTACATCTTGATCGTTCCGTTCTCCGTAATGGTCGGCGTAAACGTAAGACGGATACCGAACTCGCGGAACTGAATGGTGACCGCGCCCGCGTTACCGCCGCCCTGCAGGACGGGAATCGGAAACTCGCCGCCCACCAGGAAGCTGGCTTCCTTGCCGTTCACCGTCACCAGATTGGGTTCCGCCAAAATCTGCAACACGCCCTGTTGTTCGAGAGCCTTGATCGTCACCGCCAGGTTCAGGTCGGGCCGGAAGGCGAACACGTTGAGAAGATCGGAAAGGTTGAAGGTCGTCGAAGTCCCTTCCGAAGCGCCGGGGATCGTGCCACGGATCGAGGAAGCCGAGCCGGGCGCGAACTGACCCGTCGTCAGGCGCCCCGGTGTATTGCCGAGACCGGTGGACAGCAGGTTCACGCCGAACTGTTGCGAGTAGGAGCGGTTGAGTTCGGCGAACTTCACGCGCAACACCACTTGCTTCTGAACCGGCGCCACACGGATGGCGAGATTGTTCAATACGCTCTTAGAGAGCGGAGTCAGCAGCGCCGTCGCGCGGTCAGAAACCTCTTTGCTCGACACGGTACCGGTGAGCGAAAGCGAATCGCGGGCCGCCTGCACGGTGATCGACTCATTCGGGAACGTCTCCCGGAGCAGCTTGCGGACCGGGTCGAGGTTGGTCTCGACCGAAACGTTGTACATGGTGCGGCGTCCGGTTTTGGACCACACGACGACCGTCGCGGCGCCAAAGCCCTTGCCATGCAGCAGGAATTCGCGCGCGGTTGCCGGCACGGCGTCCACCACCGCGGGGTCGGAAGTGGAGATCCGGCCGATATCAGCCGGATAATCCACGACGACGCTCTTACCGACCACCATGCGGAGGTCTTCCACCACCATCTCGCCCTGGAGAGCGACGGCAGGAACGGCCAGCGCCATCGTGACTACAACGGAAAGACCGAAAATGACTGTGCGGATGCGCATGACCTTCTCCTATTGCTGGTTGGTCGCGTTCGGAGGATTGTCCGACTCCGACGCGGGCGCCGCTGGGGCGGGGACGGGGACGGGCGGAGGCGGCGGCAGCGGCAGGCCGTTGCGCCCGCCGATCACTTCCACCGTCCGCGAGTTCCCGCGGATGACCACGATCTGTTCCGGCATCGCCGGCAGCACGGGCCGCGCGATGGGCGCCACCGCCATCGCCACGGGCCGCGGCCGCGGAGCGGGCCGGATCTCCGGCTCCGCCTTCTTGGCGTGCGTGCCGTAAAGCTTGCTCACCATCACGCCCTTGGTGTCGGCCCGGTTCGTGTCGCTGCCGTTGCGCAACACGAGCTGGATTCGCCCCTCGTTGTTGGCGAGCGTGATGATCTCGGCCTGTTCCGGCGTCACCAGCAGCGAAACCGTCGGCGCCGGAACGGGTGTCCCGCGCGCGTCCGGCTGCGTGGTCGTGCCGGCCGACAGAACCAGGATGTTCTGCAGCACAGTATTGGTGATCGACTCGCGTTCATTGCCCGGAGGCCGGCCGGTGACCAGAATGTCGACGTGCATGCCCGGCAGCACAAAACCGGCCAGACCGGACACGTCGTTGACGCGAACCGAAACCGCCCGCATCCCCACCGGAATCACCGGGGCCAGGCCCTGCCCGGACCCGCGCGCCGCCAGGCGGCCGTCGAGCACCGGCTCATCAAGCAGAATGTTGGAAATCACCGGGCGGTCGAGCACCTCCTCGACCTTCGCAAAGCCGCCCTTCGGAAACTGTTCCCCCGGCACCTTCTGGACCTTCACGTCCCCGGCCTTGATCATCATGCCGATGGCCAGCGGCTTCGCCGCAATGACAACGTCCTTCATGT
>JALORT010000300.1 GCA_025458755.1 Methylotetracoccus sp. | reverse complement strand
GTTTCAGCAGGAAGTTTATGTGTTCACGCCGCGCGGTAAGATCATCAAGCTGCCCCGCGGCGCGACCGTCGTCGATTTCGCCTACTCGGTTCACACCGACGTAGGCAATGCCTGCGTTTCGGCCCGCATCGATCGTGCCCTGGTCCCGCTGCACACGACGTTGGAGAATGGACAGACGGTCGAGATCGTCACTGCCCCATGGGCCCGGCCCAATCCGCTATGGTTGAACTATGTGGTGACGGCGAAGGCCCGCGCGGCGATTCGCAGTTACCTCAGGAATTTCAAGAAGCTGGAAGCGATTGCGCTGGGACGGCGGCTGCTGGAGAAAGAACTCGCCAGTCACGGTGCCGATCTCGAGGATCTGCGGGAACGGCAGCTTTCCAGCGTGCTGCGCGCGCTGGATTTGCCTTCCTTCGATGCCCTGCTGGAAGACCTGGGGCTCGGCAACCGGCTGCCGTTTCTGGTTGTCCGTCATCTTCTCCTGGACGATACGCACGAGGGGGAGCCGGGCCAGGAACGCGAGCGCTCGCCACAGCCGCTGATCATCAAGGGAACCGAAGGCATGGTGGTCAGCCTCGCCAAGTGTTGCCGCCCGATTCCGGGGGATCCGATCATCGGCTTTTTCAATCCGGGGAAAGGACTGGTGATTCATCTCAGCGACTGCAAAAATGTCACTGACATGCGGATGAAGCAGATGAACTGGCTCGAGGTGGAGTGGGACAAGAAGCCCACCGGCGACTTTCCAGCGGTAATCCGTCTCGATCTGATGAACCAACTGGGCACGTTGGCGCAAGTGGCATCCACGATCTCGCGGATGGGCGCGAATATCGATAATGTTCAGATCACCAACCAGGATCCGAACATCTCCACCGACGTGATCACGCTCAGCGTGAAGGACAGGGTCCATCTCGCCAACGTGATGCGCGAGCTGCGAAAGCTGTCCGTGGTGACCCGCATCGCGCGCGTCCGATCCGACACGAAGAAATCGAGAAAACATGATAAGCCGAGCCATCCATACTGATAGCGCGCCCGTGGCCATCGGCGCCTATTCCCAAGCGATTCGCGCCGGCGATACGGTGTACCTGTCGGGGCAGATTCCACTCGACCCGGTGACGATGAAATTGGTCGAGGGAGACATCGAAGCGCAGCTTCGCCGCGTCTTCGAAAACCTGAAGGCGGTCGCGGAAGCGGCGGGTGGCCAACTCCGCGACGTAGTCAAGTTGAACGTCTACCTGACGGATTTGGCGCATTTCACGCAGGTTAACGCCGTGATGGGCGACTATTTCCCGGAACGCTATCCGGCGCGCGCGGTCATCGGTGTGGCATCGCTGCCGCGGGATGCTGCGGTGGAAGTCGATGCCATCATGGTGCTGGACTCATAACGATCGACCACTCTGCAGTTCCCGCACTGGAAGAGGTGCCGGTCAGTGCGGTCAAAGGCATCGGGACCCACACCTGCGCGCGGCTGGAGAAGCTCGGCATCGCCAGCCTGTTCGACATCCTCATTCATATCCCGCTGCGTTACGAGGATCGCACCCGAATCACCCCGCTCGATCGACTGAGTGTCGGCGAACGCGCGTTGACACAGGGCGTTGTCGAGAGCGTCGAACTCGTGCAGGGGCGGCGTCACTCGGCCATTTGCCGCATTGGCGAGGCCGGAGGTGCGTCCCTGAATCTGCGGTTTTTTCACTACACCGCCCGTCAGTTGAGTTGTCTCTCACCGGGCGTGCAGCTCCGCTGCTTCGGCGAAGTGCGTCCGGGGCCGTTTGGACCGGAGATGGTCCACCCCGAGTATCATCTGTTGACCCAAGACCTGTCGGCTGGTCTCGACCGTCATCTGACGGCAACCTATCCGACGACCGACGGCGTTCGCCAGCAGACCTTGCGAGCCCTGGCCAGGGAAGGCCTGCGTCGGATCGACGAAGGCTTGGCGGTTCTTTCTGACCGTCTGGATGCCGACGCGAAGCCCACGCCGGCCCACCCGAATCTCCGCGAAGCGCTGCGCCTGCTTCACCGGCCGGCGCCGATGGAGGAACCTCTGCTACCGGCGGCGCGCGAGCGCCTGGCGTTCGAGGAACTGCTTGCGCAGCGTCTCGGCCTGATGCGCCTGCGCGCCGAAACGCGACAGCATGGTGCGCCGCCGCTCCGTCTTCCGTTGTCGCTTGCCGACGATTTTCGCGCCGGGCTCCCGTTTCCGTTGACGGCTGCGCAGCAGCGAGTCAATGCCGAGATCGAGCGTGATCTGGGCCGGGAGCGACCGATGATGCGTTTGCTGCAAGGCGATGTGGGCTCGGGGAAGACCGTGGTGGCTGCGCGAGCCGCATTGACGGCAGTGGCTTCCGGTTGGCAGGTTGCGGTGATGGCGCCGACCGAACTCTTGGCCGAGCAGCACTTTGCGAACATCAGCGTCTGGCTCGCACCCTTGGGGGTCCAGACGGCGCTGCTGCTGGGCCGATTCAAAGGCCAACAGCGCATCGATCGCCTGGAACAGATCCGCACCGGTGATGTCGGGGTGATCATCGGCACCCACGCACTGTTTCAACGAGAGGTCCGATTTGATCGGCTCGGTTTAGTGATCATCGACGAACAACATCGGTTCGGTGTTCATCAGCGGCTGGCGCTTCGGGATAAAGGTAACCGGGAGGGTCTGTTCCCCCATCAACTGATCATGACGGCGACCCCGATCCCGCGTACCCGGGCCATGGTCGACTATGCTGATCTCGATTTTTCCATCATCGATGAACTGCCGCCAGGACGGACTGCGGTGAAGACCACCGCGACTCCAGGGGAACGGCGAGGCGAGGTGATCGCCCGAATCGCCGACTGGGTGGCACGCGGCCGTCAGGCCTACTGGGTCTGCACGCTGATCGACGAGTCGGAATTGCTGCAGTGCGAAGCGGCGGAGAACACCGCTCAACTGCTGCGCGACACGCTGCCCGGGGTTCGCGTCGGACTACTGCACGGACGCCTGAAGGGCGGTGACAAGGATGCTGTAATGCAGCAATTCAAGCAGCGCGAACTCGACCTGCTGGTCTCCACGACGGTGATCGAGGTCGGAGTGGATGTGCCGAACGCCGGGTTGATGATCATCGAGAACGCGGAGCGCTTCGGGTTGGCGCAACTGCATCAACTTCGCGGTCGTGTCGGGCGCGGTCCCGGGGAATCCTTCTGCGTGCTGCTCTATCAGTCGCCGTTGAGTCAAACAGCGAGACAGCGATTGGACATATTACGCCGATCCCACGACGGCTTCGAGATCGCCGAGAAGGACTGGGAGCTGCGTGGCTCGGGTGAGCTGCTCGGCACCCGACAGACCGGAGTGGCCGGCTTCCGGACCGCCGAACTCCCCCGGGACGGCGGCCTGCTGCCGCGGGTGGCCGAGGTCTGCGACCGGCTCATGCGGGAGGACCCCACGGCGCCAGAGCTGCTGATTCGCCGCTGGGTCGGCCAGTCTATGCACTATGCCGAAGTCTAAGCGGGTTCGTGGGTCACGGCGAACCGAAAGCCGGCAGCAGCCCCGAGAAGAAATCTCCGCCGCCGTCGCCTTTGTTCCGCGCCGCCTTCAGCAGCGCCGGCAGTTGTTCCTTCAGTTTGGTGTCGGACACGCGCTGGTAGGGACGGACCGGCGCGTGTTCCGCCTTGTCGAGGTAGGGCAGCGCGGCTGCGTATTCTCCTTGGTCGAGCAGAAAATCGCCCATGAAGTAGTTGCTGTCGATCGCATCAGGAAAAAGCGCGACGGCCGACTGCAGATACTGCCTGGCCTGCCGGTCGTCGCCGAACGAGAGGGGCCAACCGGGCAGCCGAAAATAAAAGTTGCCCAGCGTGATATACGCGGCGGCGTCCATGGCTCTCGGGTCAAGATCGATCGACTTGATCAGCAGATCACGTGATTGTTCGATCTGTGCGAGGGAGTTGATTCCCCA
>JALORT010000016.1 GCA_025458755.1 Methylotetracoccus sp. | reverse complement strand
CGCGCGGCGGAAGCGCTTGATCGCTTCTTCATCGAACGGAAATTCCCGTGCTGGAAAAAGGTTGATCTCGGCCACCTTGTCGATGGAGCGCTGGCTCTCGGTGTCGAAAGTCCGGATCGATTCCACGTCGTCGTCGAACAATTCGATCCGGTAGGGGATGGATGCGCCCATCGGGAACAAGTCGAGGATCGACCCCCGCACCGCGAAATCCCCGTGCTGCAGCACCTGGGACACGCACTGATACCCGACACCCTCCAGCCGCCGACGGATTTCATCAAGGTCGATACGGGTGTCCCGCTTGATCGCGAAGGTGTTTGCCAGGATGTGACTGCGCGGGGCGAGCCGCTGCAGTAGCGTCGACACCGAAGTGATCAACACGCCGTCCCGGACCTGGCCGAGCTGTGCGAGCGTCTTAAGCCGCTGCGAGACGATTTCCGGCAGCGGCGAGAACACGTCGTACGGCAGTGTTTCCCAATCCGGAAACGGCAGTACGGCGACCTGCCGTTCCAGGAAGAATGACACTTCATGTTCCAGCCGCAGAGCTGTTTGCGAATCCGTCGTGACCACGACGTACAGCCCCTTGCGCCGGTTGACCGCGGCCGCCAGGGCGAGCGAATCGGCAGAGCCGTGTAGGCCGGTCCAGAGCAGCCGGTGTCCGGCTTGTTCCGGTACCGGCGGGCTCAGGGCCGAAAAGCGGGAAGTTTTCACGGTGTCGGTCGGGGAAGCGGAGAAGGTGTTCAACAGAATTGCCGCCGAGGTAATGTGCGCGGTTGCTGCAGGGGCCTATTTTCGCAATCGCCATAACACCGGGCAATCGACTTCGGATGCAGTTTCTTCGCCCCTGCTCGCACGGGAACAGTCATGCCGCCGTCATGTCGAGCCGGATGACCTGGTTTGACGATCCCGGACCCACGATGGCAACTGGGAGGCACAGGATGAGCAGCTTGCCATTTGATCAAACTCGAACTTCGGCATGTGGTTTGTGCGGCGTCGCTCGCGATATCGCTTACATGACAGTATCACGAGAGACCCCGTCTCTTTTAGCAAGACGTCGGCAGCCGAAGGGTGGTGGGTCGTCACCTCGCCGATTCCGGGTCCATCGGCTGTATCCCGGCAAACTAGTCATGCTGAAGATGACGGACCTCATCATCGACGCGGATCATTCCCCCACGCACGATTTCGGCGGTGATGCCGCCGTGCCCCAGCATCGCATGGTAGCCGCCGGCGCCCAGCGCGGATTCCATACGCGGGCAGGGGTGGCAGTATCCGGTGCCCTGAAGGATCGCGTCACCCACGCGGAACAGGATGCTCTTCAGTGCGTGCAGATTGATGCCGGCAATCACCATGTTCCGCCGCAGCAGATCGGGAATGACTATGCGTCCGGTCAGCGCGGCGATGACGGCCAGGTGTTCATGCTGGATCAGCGTGACCTGCCGCCTGCGTTGTGTATGTCCGGCGTAGTGGTCCCCCGAAATCCCTGAGGCCGGATCGAGCCGAATCTCTCTGCGAGCAACTACGGGTGCGGACCGGGACGGCCGCACGCCGATCCAGACGACGCGGCCGGAACCGATGGATTCGCTGAGTGTTTGCCAGTGCGTCATCGAGGGTGACGGGCGGGTGAAGTGGGCTTGGTGCGAGAATGAATGCGCGTCATTTTTCCATGATGCCGCTAAAATAGCGGTTTTGCTGCCGGTTCGATGCGCACGCTTTGATGATGCCCAACGCTGAGCACCTTACACCGTATCAGCGGCTCGGCGGCGAAGCCGCGCTGCGCGGCCTGGTCGACCGATTCTACGGCTACATGGATACGATGTCCGAGACCGCGACGGTGCGCGGGATGCACCCTGAGGATCTGACCGGGTCGAAGGATAGACTCTTCAAATTTCTGTCGGGGTGGCTGGGCGGACCCAATCTGTACCGGGAGGAATTCGGGCATCCCCGACTTCGGATGCGGCATTTCCCGTTTTCCATCGGACGCGCCGAGGCCGAGCAGTGGCTGTCGGCGATGCGTAAAGCCTTGAACGACACGCCGATGGACGCGTCGCTCCGCGAAAAGCTGTTTGCTGCGCTGACGCAGACGGCGCACCACATGATCAATCGTCCGGAGTGACGGTTCCGCAGTTAGCAATGTTGTCGAGCGAACGCCATGCGAATGACGCCCCAGCAGTTTCGGGATTGTGAACGGAAATGCATTACGCTGCTCGGCATGTCCGGCGTCGGTAAGACGACGCTGGCCGACAAGCTGCCGAAGGACCAATGGTTTCACTATTCGGGCGATTACCGGATCGGGACCCGGTACCTGGTGGAACCGATTCTCGACAACATCAAGCGGCAGGCGATGGATGTGCCGTTCCTCCGCGAGCTGCTGCTGTCCGATTCGATCTTCATCCGCAGTAACATCACTGTCGATAATCTCGCGCCGATTTCGACTTTTCTCGGTAAGCTCGGAAATCCGGCGTTGAGCGGTTTGTCGCTGGAGGAATTCAAACGGCGTCAGGTCTTACACCGGCATGCCGAAATCATGGCGATGCGGGACGTTCCGGCGTTCATCGAGAAAGTCTACGACATCTACGGGTACCGTCACTTCATCAATGATGCCGGCGGCAGCGTCTGCGAACTGGACGATCCAGAGACTCTGCAGAGCCTGGCTGACTGCACGATCATCCTTTATATTCGCACCTCGCCGGAACTGGAACACGTGTTGATCGAGCGTGCAGCGAGCGACCCCAAACCGCTGTATTACCGAGCCGAGTTCCTGGACGAACAGCTGCCCGAATTCATGCAGGAGCGGCGCCATCAGCGGGTCGACGATATCGCGCCGGACGACTTTGTAACCTGGGTCTTTCCCCGCTTGTTTCGTTCCCGCTTGCCGCGTTATCAGGCGATTGCCGATCAATTCGGCTACACGGTCGATGTTCAGGATGCAGCACAGGTACACGACGAACACGATTTTCTGGCGCTGGTATCCGATGCATTGGCGCGTTGATTTCCGTTAACCACGAACCCGCAGAGAATTCCATGCCTCTCGTTGCACACACTGCCTTGCCGACTTTCCAGCGTCTCCGCGAGGAAGGGCAGGACGTGCTTTCGGTCGAGAAGGCGGAACATCAGGACATCCGCGAAATGCACATCGGATTCCTGAACATGATGCCCGACGCGGCGCTGGAGGCCACCGAACGGCAGTTCTTCCGCCTGGTGGGGGCGGCCAACCCGATCGTTCAGTTTCACATGCACCCCTTTACGATCGACGGCCTACCGCGCGGCGATGCGGCCGGCGCGCACATCGCCAAGCACTACGAAACGTTCGAGCAGCTGCGGCATGACGGGCTGGACGGGTTGATCGTCAGCGGCGCCAATGTCTCGCAGCCGAAACTGCCGCTCGAGGATTTCTGGGTGCCGCTGACCGAAGTGTTTGACTGGGCGCGCGAAAGCGTGACGTCGGTCCTTTGCTCGTGTCTCGCCACCCATGCGCTGGTCCAGTATTGCTACGGGATACACCGTACTCACCTGGGATTCAAACGTTGGGGTGTCTACTCGCACCGAGTCGTCGAGAAGCGGCACCCGCTAGTGGCCGATATCAACACGCGCTTCGATGTGCCGCACTCCCGCTTCAACGAGATTTTCCGCGAAGACCTGGAGCGGGCCGGCTTGAAGATCCTGGTGGAAAGCGAAGAAGCGGGCGTGCACCTCGCGGTCAGTCCGGACCAGTTCCGCACCGTATTTTTTCAGGGCCATCCCGAATACGACACGATCAGCCTGATGAAGGAATACAAGCGGGAAGTGATGCGCTACTACACGAACGAACGCGAAGACTATCCGCCGTTCCCCGAACATTATTTCAGCCTGGAAGTCTCAGGAGTGTTGAACGAGTACGGCCAGCATCTGCGCAGCGCGAAGCGCTTCGGGCGCAAACCGCCCGATTTTCCGGAGCAGTTTATCTTCACTCATCTGGACAACACGTGGCGCGATTCCGCCAAGGCCTTGTTCAACAATTGGCTGGGACGCATCTACCAGGTCACAGATCAGGACCGGCGCAAGCCGTTCATGGATCACATCGATCCGGACAATCCGCTCGGCCTGCAGTGGTGACCGCGATGATCACACCTCCGGGGGAGGAGGGGCCAGCACATCCCGGCTGCCGTTGGTCTCCGCGGGTCCGACAATCCCGGCTTTCTCCATGTCTTCGATCATCCGAGCAGCACGGTTGTAACCCACCTTGAAGCGGCGCTGCACGCTGGAGATCGACGCCTTGCGGCTTTCCGTGACGAAGCGCACCGCTTCGTCATAGAGCGCATCCAGGTCTTCTCCACTGTCGCTGCCGCCGCTTCTATAACCGGAAAAATCCCCGCCGTCTTCGCTGAAGCGCGTGATTTCATCCAGATAGGCCGGCTGTCCTGTGCGTTTCAGAAAATCCACCACGTCATGCACTTCCTGGTCGGAGACAAAAGCGCCATGAGCGCGCATCGGGAAGCCGGTGCCTGGGGGCAGGTACAGCATGTCGCCGTTGCCCAGCAAAGCTTCCGCGCCGCCCTGATCGATGATGGTTCTGGAATCGATTCGCGAGGACACCTGGAACGCCAGACGAGTCGGGATATTGGCCTTGATCAGCCCGGTGATGACATCGACTGAGGGGCGCTGCGTGGCGAGGATCAGGTGCAAACCCGCTGCGCGCGCTTTCTGAGCCAGACGGGCGATCAGTTCCTCGACCTTCTTGCCGACGATCATCATCATGTCGGCCAGTTCGTCGATGACGATCACGATATACGGCAGCGGCGCGAGGATCGGCGCGGCGTCTTCTTGGTCCAGGGACAGCTCCGGTGTCCACAGGGGGTCGCGCAGCGGGACGCCGGCGGCGGCCGCTTCGCCCAGTTTCTGATTGAACCCGGCGAGATTCCGGACCCCGATCATCGACATCAGTTTGTAGCGGCGTTCCATCTCGGCGACGCACCAGCGCAGCGCGTTCGCAGCTTCCTTCATGTCCGTGACCACGGGGGTCAACAGATGGGGGATGCCCTCGTACACCGATAGCTCGAGCATCTTGGGATCGATCATGATCAGCTTGACTTCGTCCGGTCGGGCCTTGAACAGCACGCTGAGGACCATCACGTTGATCGCCACCGACTTCCCGGATCCGGTCGTGCCGGCGACCAGCAGGTGCGGCATCTTGGCCAGGTTAGCTACGACCGGTTCGCCGCCGATATCCTTGCCGAGCACCATGGTCAAGGGCGAAGTGCTGTGCTGGTAGACTTCCGAGGCGATCACCGAATGGAGCAGAACGAGTTCGCGTTCCTGATTCGGGATTTCCAGACCGACGACCGATTTTCCGGGGATCACCTCGACGACGCGGACGCTGGTGACCGACAGCGCTCTAGCGAGGTCCTTGGCTAGGCCGCTGATCCGGCTGACTTTAACCCCGGCCGCCGGCTGTAACTCGAAACGCGTGATCACGGGGCCCGGGTGCACCTCGACGACCTCCGCTTCCACCCCGAAATCCCCGAGAATCGTTTCTACCTGGCGCGACATTTCCTGCAAGGCGGCCGAGGTGTAGCCTCGTACCTTCGGCGCGATGGCGTTCAGCAGGGTCGGCGGTGGCAGGCTGACCGGGCCGTGGTCGTTGGTATTTAGAGGGAGCCGCTTTGCGGGTGTCGCAGATCGTGGTGGGACAGCCGACGCGATCGGCGTCGTCGTCGCTGGTTTCTCGATGCCGCAAGGCGGGGCAGGGGCGTCTTGCGGTTCGGCCGGTTTGACTTTGGCTTTGCGCTGCGGAATCACCGGGGGACTTGGGGCCGGGTCGCCGCTGCCGACGTGAGCCGGAACCGCCAGACGCGAGAAGACTGAAGCGAAGCCGTTCATCACGCACAGTGAAGCCTTGCCCAACTGATCAATCAGTCGGACCCAGGACAAGCCGGTAAACAATGAAACCCCGGCGAGGAACAAGGCCGCGAGCAGAACGGAAACGCCGGCGAATCCGAAGGAGCCGGATAACAGCGCTACGACTTCGCTACCCAAGATGCCACCGCTGCCGCCGCCGCTTTCTGGAAGCGCGATCGGAGCATTCGGGGAGAGCAGGTCGATCAAGCCGGCGCCGGCCAGCATCGCGACGAAGAGGCCGACCCCACGCACCGAGCTGTGGACAGGATTGAACGGTAGCCTCGCATGCGGGCCGCGGAAGAAAGCGTACCCGTTGGCGCCCAGCAGGAAAGGTAATGCGAATGCCGTGACTCCGAAGAACGACAACAGCAAGTCGGACAGCCAGGCACCAATCCTTCCTCCTCCGTTGGATACGGACGGCGTGACACCGGTGTGTGACCAGCCGGGGTCCGCGGCGTCGAAAGTCAGCAGAGCGATGAGGAGAAACAAACCGAGCGCGGAGAAGACCAGAAAGCCGGCTTCCCGCAATGCTTTCACCAGTGAATAACCGATGTCTTGTTCAATCATCGTCTTTTTGTCTGCGGAGGGCAAAATTGTCACCGAATCAACTGCGTATAGCCACACCTCATTATTGTGGCAAAGGGGCTGCGCCGTTCGCAATGCCGGGCTTTACCGGAAGTGCGGCGCGGTTCATACTTGATTTATTGAATCTGAGGGAAACGAGGCAACCAGTCCATGGCAGAACAGAAGCATAGCAGATTGCTGATTCTGGGTTCAGGTCCGGCCGGATACAGCGCGGCGATCTACGGCGCGCGCGCCAACCTTTCACCGATGCTGGTCACCGGCATCCAGATGGGGGGGCAATTGACGATTACGACAGATGTCGACAATTGGCCAGGCGATCATGCGGGCGTGCAAGGCCCGGACTTGATGGAGCGGATGCGCCAGCATGCGGAACGCTTCCACACCCAGATCATTTTCGATCACATCCACACCGCGGAATTGAACGAGCGTCCGTTTCGCTTGACGGGTGATTCGGCCGTGTACACCTGTGACGCACTCATTATCGCCACCGGAGCATCGGCGCGGTACCTGGGGTTGCCCTCGGAACAAACGTTCGCCGGGCGTGGTGTTTCCGCGTGCGCGACTTGCGACGGGTTCTTTTACAAAGGGAGGCGGGTTGCGGTGATTGGCGGGGGAAACACCGCGGTGGAGGAGGCGCTGTATTTGTCCAACATTGCTGAACACGTGACGATCGTGCATCGGCGGGACAAGTTTCGGTCGGAGAAGATTCTCTCGGATAAATTGTTGGAGCGTTCCCGAACAGGGAACATCACCATCGAGTGGGATCATGTCCTCGACGAGATACTTGGTGACGAGTCGGGTGTGACCGGTATGCGGATCAAGAACGTGAACACCGACGTGAAGAAAGACGTGGAACTGGAAGGCGTGTTCATCGCCATCGGCCACTCGCCGAACACCGAGATCTTTTCCGGCCAACTCGAGATGAGGAATGGCTACATCATCGTCAAGAGCGGGCTGGAGGGCAGTGCAACTGCCACCAGTATTCCCGGTATCTTTGCAGCGGGGGACGTCGCCGACTCGGTTTATCGTCAGGCCGTCACGTCTGCGGGTTCCGGCTGTATGGCCGCATTGGATGCGGAGAAATATCTCGACGATCTTGAATCGGTCGCCGAAGCGTGATCTCGAAGCCTAGGCCTAGGCTCCTGGAGAACAGGATGAAGCCGGGAACGTCGCCACCCCACCTTGGAAACGAACCAGACCTGGCCAGGCCCTATCGACATCTCGGCCCACACTTCGGGGTGAATCCTCGGTCGACCCGACCGGACGCGTTTCGTGCTCAGTCATCGAGTTCCGCCCGAGCGGCCCAGTATCGTTAGATCACAGTGATGCGGGTGAGCAAGTGGCGAAGCCCATAGATTCATCCAGGGAGTCACGAATGATCTGCTTGGCATCAGGTGCGCACTTGCCGCACTGATCGCAGCCCCCGAGCTCCCTTCTCAGGGTGCGCAGATTGCGCACCCGCTGTTCCGCGACGGCCTGTCTGATTTGGCCATCCGTGACTTTTTTGCAAATGCAAACGTACATGGTGTCCCGACGGTAAGACGCGATAGACGTATGCTAATGCGGTTAAGAACAATTATCAATAAGTAAGACGGCAAAAAGTCGGCTAGTAGTGCAGTCCGCCGCTGGCGGGCCATGCTGCCATGGGGTACGCCCCAAAAGGATGCAGACGTGCCCGTCAGCATCACAATTGGGCTTGCAAGTAGTTCGGAAGGCCGATTTTCTCAATCAGTCCGAGCTGGGTCTCCAGCCAATAGGCGTGATCCTCCTCCGTGTCCCGCAGCAGGGGGAGGAGAATTTGGCGCGTGTCGTAGTCCCGGACGGACTCGCAGAACGCGATGACTTCCCGAAGGTGGTCGACGACCCGGTATTCAACCGCCAGATCGTTTCGGAACATTTCGGGAACGCTGCGGCCCACGTTCAGTGCCTCGCGTCGCCCGAGGTCGGGCATCCCATCTAGAAAGAGTATTCGCCGGATCAAGGCGTCGCCATGGGCCTGTTCCTCGTGCATCTCGTGATCGATACGGTCGAACAGCTTGGAATAGCCCCAGTCGCGCAGCATTCGGGAGTGGATGAAGTATTGGTCAATCGCCGTCAGTTCGCCGGCGAGCAAGTCGTTGAGGTAGGCGATGACTTTCGGGTGGCCTTGCATGAGGTGCTTCTCCCAGGTTGGCTTACGCGTGAATACGGACCCGTCCGGCTTTGGCGGTGGGGAATCATCATCAGTCCGAACATTATCTCGTATACTACGCGCTGCGCCGACATCCGAGTTTTGCTCCATTAGATCACATTGGCGTGTGGAGCGCGTGATGTCATCGATTTCCACAGAGACGATAACTCCAACAGATGAACGAAATCGAATACGAAGTTCGCGACCGGGACTTGCTCGCGTTCAATGAACACTTGGCGTTCGAAACGGCACCGGTGAAGAAGCACTTTCGCCGGCATCAGGCGCAGGTACCGGGGTTCATGGTGCTGATTTCGCTGTTGCTGTGGTTCTACTACAAAGACACACTCTCGGCTCTGTACGTAGCGGTTTTGGCTTTGGCTTGGGGATTCGGGGTCCCGGCGTACCTCAAGTGGAGTATGCGGAGGCAATTGAGCCGGCTCTACTCGCAGGAAGATAAGGATGCCGTCCTCGGCCGATTCTCGCTCCGGATCGAAAAACAGGATTTAGTGGAAACAAGCAGCAGGGGGGAGACCAGAACCCCGTGGGCTGACATTCTCCGTATCGAAGCCACGCCTAAATACGCTTTTATCTTCGTCACGCGGGAATCGGCTCTGATTATCCCCCGCGCTACGGTCCGGAAGGGCAATCTTCATGAGTTCGTGAAGGCTGCCGATGAGAGCATTGAAAAGGCCGACCCGACCGTCTAAGCCTCTGCCTGAATTGGTCCGACGTCAGACCGCCCCTTCTTTTCCGTTACCTAGAGAGTAATGATCCGCTTCGATGCTGTCGCACTCCGCCGCGGCACTCGGGTGTTGCTCAACGACACCACCTTCACCATCCATCGTGGCCAGAAGGTCGGACTGACCGGAGCCAACGGGGCGGGGAAATCCAGCTTACTCGGTTTGTTGCTGGGTGACCTACACCCCGATACCGGGGAAGTGACTCTGATACCGGACCTGGTGGTCGCGTATGTGGAGCAGGAAGTGGCGGCGGGTACCGCTCCCGCCATCGAGTACGTGATGGATGGAGACCGTGAAATGCGGTCGCTGCAGAGGCGGTTGTCGAGTCTGGACGCGGAGTCTGACGCGCTGGCTTTGGCCGAGGCACAGAGTCGCTTCGAAACCATTGGTGGTTACTCAGCGCAAGCAAGAGCGGCAAAACTCTTGAGCGGCTTGGGTTTCAGTGTTGAGGAGCAGTCACGCCGCGTGGACGAGTTCTCCGGCGGCTGGCGCATGCGACTCAGTCTGGCGAGGGCACTGATGTGCCGCTCCGATCTGTTGTTGTTGGACGAGCCGACGAATCATCTGGACCTGGATGCTATCCTGTGGCTGCAGAACTGGCTGACGCAGTATGAGGGAACGCTGATTCTGATATCCCACGACCGGGAGTTTCTCGACGACGTCGTCGATCATATTCTCCATATCGAGAACCGTGCGGCGGTTTTGTACGCCGGAGACTATTCATCGTTTGAGGCGCGCCGCGCGGAACGGCTTGCTCAGATCCAGTCTGAGCGGGTCAAGCAGCAGCGCGAAATCGCGCGGATCCAGGGCTTTATCGATCGCTTTCGGGCCAAGGCGACCAAGGCCAAGCAGGCGCAAAGCCGCATGAAGACGTTGGCACGGATGGACCTGATCGCGCAGGCCCACGTCGATTCGGCACTCGACTTCGCATTTCCCGCACCAGCGAAGTTGCCCGTTCCGTTACTGCAGCTGGAGGACGTTGCCGCTGCATTCGGAGCGCGGCGCGTGCTCGAGGACGTCACGATCGGCTTGATGCCGGGTGATCGCGTCGGCCTGCTGGGGAGGAACGGTGCCGGAAAATCGACCCTGATGAAGATACTGGCCGGCGCTCTGGCGCCGGTCTCGGGGTGCCGGGTCGCGGCTTCGGAGCTTGCTGTCGGCTATTTCGCGCAGCAAAGTATCGAACAATTACGCCTGCAGGATTCCGCCCTCGATCACGTGGTGCGGTTGGATCCGCGGGCTCCAGACAAGGATCTGCGAAGTTTCCTCGGACGCTTCGGGTTTTCCGGCGACCGGACGCTCAGTCCGGTGGAGTCCTTTTCGGGCGGGGAAAAGGCCAGGCTCGGCTTGGCCCTGCTGGTGTACCAACGGCCGAATCTGCTGCTGCTGGACGAACCAACCAACCACCTTGACCTCGACATGCGCTTTACGCTCGCCCGTGCGCTGCAGGAGTTTGTCGGCGGACTGGTGCTGGTGTCTCATGACCGTTACCTGCTGCGCTCTGTCGTCGACGAGTTTTGGCTGGTCGACAACGGGCGCGTCAGCGCCTTCGCCGGAGATCTCGAGGATTATCGCCGCCGTTTGGAGCTGGGCAACGCCGAGGCGACAGCCTCCGATGGAGAACCACGCCATTCGTCCAGAGAGCGGCGGCGCAGCGAGGCCGAACGCCGTTCCCGCTTGCGGCCGCTGGAAACCGCCGTCAAGCGAGCGGAAGATGACCTCGAGCGCATTCTGCGGGACCTGAAAAAGTTGGAACACGTCTTGGCCGACCCGGAACTCTATCGGGAGAC
This sequence comes from Methylotetracoccus sp., assembly GCA_025458755.1. Taxonomy (GTDB): domain Bacteria; phylum Pseudomonadota; class Gammaproteobacteria; order Methylococcales; family Methylococcaceae; genus Methylotetracoccus. The sequence goes on along the minus strand of JALORT010000016.1, from coordinate 686 downwards.
GGGCAACAGTGCGCGCCTGCAATCGCTGGCGATCGAGAAAGCGCGTGTCGACAAGGCGTTGCGCCTCGCGGAGGAAGAATGGCTGGCGGTCAGCGACGCCTTGGAGTGCGCCCGTCAGGACGGCGAATCATAACGACGAATCGGGAGTTGGGAGGGCGCTGCGTGGACTTACTGGTACTTTTCGTTGACATTTGTTTGTTCAAGAGAGGCCCGCAAGACGTTCCGGCGTCCCGGCTGTTGTTCGGGATGGCGTTGGTCGCTTACCTCGTTGTGGGCGAAATACTGTTGATCGTGCAGTCCGACTGGTTCGAAGCGGCTCTGCAGGCAGCCGTTGAGGCGATGCTGCTGCTTGGTCTCTGCTGGCTGGCGCTGTCGCTCTTTGGCAGACAGGCTCGATATCTACAGACCGCGACCGCGCTGCTCGCTACCGATGCAGTGATTAGCACGCCGGGCGCTCTCGTGCTCCAATGGTGGACTGCCCGTCCTGATGTCCGGCTGTTTCAGATGGCACTGTTCATGTTGATGATCTGGCATATCATGGTCGTCGCGCACATTCTTCGGCACGCGCTGTCGCGGGCGCTGCACTATGGTTTAGCGCTGGCCGTGCTCTACATTGTGATCAGCTATCAGATCATGTCCGCACTGTTCGGCGCGTCCTAGCGGGCTAATAAGTGATGAGTCTTCGC
>JALORT010000299.1 GCA_025458755.1 Methylotetracoccus sp. | reverse complement strand
GTCGCCTTTTATGCAGGCCCGAGGCTTCCCCATCTCGGCCGCTATCGCTGTTGCCGTCACAGACGGAGCATCCGGACACCTCCCCGGTCGTTGCCGATCGGCTTGAGCACGCTCTGGCAACGCGAGGTCGGCCCCAGCCCGAACAGCCGTGTCTGACTCTTGTTGGCATGCGGCGGCGCTCTACCGATTCGGTATACTTCCAACGGCGGCGCGCCCGGTGCCTCTCGACCAAATCCGTACTCGCCGGGAGCACTTCCGCCGCTGACTGTGCCATGAGCCTGCGCGGCATACACGTCGCCGGAACCAAGATCTAAGGAGAGGAACCGGAGAGCTTACTATGAGCAAAAATGCACTACGGATCGTTATTGGCCTGCTCGGGTTAGTCCCGATCTCTATCGGCGCCACCGGAATGTTTTCGGGCTTGGAAGGTTTAATTCCTGGCGCGCCAATCGATGCCAGAGCCGATGGCCAATATCGCTATCTGGCCGCCATCTATCTTGGGTTTGGCTGTTTGCTATTATGGATTCAATCGCGCCTTGAGCAGGAATTCGATCTGTTTCGAATTCTCATGGCGATGGTGTTTATCGCCGGGGTCGGGCGTCTGACCGCCATCGTCGTCCATGGCTTACCGGAATTTCCGGTCGCTCTAGCGACAGCATTCGAGCTTATGGCGCCGCCGCTCTTCGTACTGTGGCATGGCAAGGTTGTCACCAGGCCTGACAATAGTGTGTGACCCTTTATTCTTCTGGCTTGACCGGCGCGCCACAACACGGCAAGGTGTTTTACAACCGAACACCCGACACCTCGAACCCACTGCTCGGAGGAGGAATCGCCGTGAAATCGCCGGATATCTCGATCACACCAGATCGCTTCGATGCGGTGATGTTCGATCTCGACGGCGTGTTGACATCGACAGCGAGGATTCACGCCGCGAGCTGGAAGCAGATGTTCGATGACTTCCTCGCCGACTGGGAAGGTGCCGGGAAACCCGGGCGCACCGATCCATTCGAGCTCCATGCAGATTACCTTCGCTACGTGGATGGCAAACCTCGCTATGACGGAGTCCGGAGTTTTCTCGCCTCCCGCGGGATCGATCTGCCGGAAGGAACGCCGGACGATCCGCCGGACGCCGTGACGATCGGCGCGCTGGGCAACCGCAAAGACGCTTTGGTCAACGAAGCGATCGCCGCCGGCCGGGTCGAGGCCTATCCGGAATCGACCGCGCTGGTCGAACAGGTCCGCGCACGCGGCCTCAAGACGGCCGTGGTTTCGTCGAGCCGGCACTGCAGGGATGTGCTGCGTGCGGCCCGGCTGGCGCCGCTGTTCGATGCCGTGGTCGATGGCAATCTGGTGGAAGCGGAGCATCTGGCGGGCAAGCCGGCGCCGGATACATTTCTCCGGGCGGCGCAGATGCTAGGAATTCCTCCCGAACGGGCCGTGGTCATCGAGGATGCCGGCGCCGGGGTACAAGCTGGGCACGATGGCCGTTTCGGCCTGGTGATCGGTATCGATCGTGGCGACAACCGCGACGCGCTGCTGCGTGCCGGGGCGGATCGGGTCGTTTCGAATCTCGGCGAGCTGCTGCGTTGACCGCGCCGTCCGTCTGATCCAGAGAGCAAAGTCTCATGATCAAGCACGAACCGGTCCTGCCACCCGAATTCATTTACCCGGTCGATGACTGGCGGCTGGTCGAATCGCAGTATGCGCCGGAGTTTCTGGCTCAGAGCGAGACCCTGTTTTCCACGGCCAACGGCTATCTCGGAATGCGGGGAACATTCGAGGAGGGCACTCCCGCAATACAGCACGGCATGTTCGTGAACGGGTTCCACGAAACCTGGGACATCCCGTACGGGGAATGGGCGTTCGGTTTTGCCACCACCGGGCAGACGATCGTGAATGTCCCGGACAGCAAGATCATCCGGCTGTATGTGGATGACGAACCGTTCGAACTGGAAAGCGGGCACATCGTGAAATTCCAGCGGGCGCTCGATATGCGCGCCGGCATCGTCGAGCGCGAGGTGCTCTGGGAAACTCCGGCCGGACGGCGCCTGCTGTTGCGATCGGAACGGTTGGTCTCGTTCGTCGAGAAACATGTGGCGGCCATCCGCTACCACGTTCAACTGCTGAATGGCCAGGCGGCGCTGGCGATCGTGTCGGAGGTCGCGCGTCACCCGCTCAGTACCGCAACCACCCGGGATCCCCGCCTCGCCTCCCACCGCGGCCAGGTGCTGAAAACGGTGTGCGCGAACGCATCCGGCTACCAGTTGGACTTCGCCTATGTCACCGAGAACAGCGGCATGGGGCTGGCATGCAGCGTCGATCACACGCTCGACAGCCAGTGCCGTCATTCCGCCCGGGCGAGCTGTGATGACGGGCAGGGCCGGGTCGTGTTCCAGATCGATGCCGTGGAAGGCGATACCATGACGCTAACCAAGTACATCACCTGCCACACTTCCCGCTCGGGCAAATGCGAGGAACTGCGCGACCGTGCGGAGCGAACGTTGCAGCGGACAGTCCAGCACGGCTTCGACCGGCTGCTCGCCGACCAACGCGCCTACCTCGACGACTTCTGGTCGCGCAGCGACGTCGAAGTGGAGGCGGGGCACCCCCGGGCACAGCAGTGCCTGCGCTGGAATCTGTTTCAATTGTTTCAAGCCGCCGCGCGCGCGGACTACGCGGGGGTTCCTGCGAAGGGATTGACCGGGCAGACCTACGACGGGCACTACTTTTGGGACATGGAGATGTACATCCTCCCGTTCCTGACTTATACCTCCCCGCAGATCGCCCGCAACATCCTGAATTACCGGTACAGCATCCTCGACAAGGCGCGCGCACGGGCACGCGAAGTCAGTCAGGCCGGTGCGCTGTTCCCGTGGCGCACGATCAACGGCGAAGAGGCGTCCGCCTACTATGCGGCCAGCACCGCGCAATACCACATCAACGCTGCCGTCGCCCGTGCGATCGTGCAGTACGTCGCGATCAGCGGCGATGAGGCGTTCATGCAAGAATGCGGCGCGGAGATTTTGGTCGAAACGGCCCGCCTGTGGTTTGACCTCGGCTTCTTTTCTGAGCGCAAGGACGGCCGGTTCTGCATCCACGGCGTGACCGGTCCGGATGAATATACGACGGTGGTCAACAATAACACCTACACCAACCTGATGGCGCGAGACAATCTGCGCAGCGCTGTCCGCGTCGTGGAGAGACTGCATGCCGAACACGCCACCGACTATCAGCTGCTGGTTCACCGGACCGGATTGACCAACACCGAAGTGGACGACTGGCGTCGCGCCGTCGACCGGATGTACATCCCTTATGATGAGACCCTCGGCATCCATCCGCAGGACGACAGTTTCCTCGAACGCGAAGTCTGGGACTTCGACCGCACCCCGCCCGAGAACTTTCCGCTGCTGCTGTCGTATCACCCGTTGGTGATCTACCGGCGTCAGGTCATCAAGCAGGCCGATGTCGTGCTGGCGATGTTCCTGCTCGGCGAGGAGTTCACTCCGGAGCAGAAGAAGCGCAACTTCGATTATTACGATCCGCTCACCACGGGCGATTCTTCCCTGTCGGCCTGTATCCAGGGCATCGTCGCCGCCGAGATCGGGTATGCGGATGTCGCGCACCGTTACATGGCCTATGCGGTGCTTACGGATTTGGCGGACGTGGGCGGAAACGTGAAGGACGGCTGCCACATCGCTGCGATGGGCGGCACCTGGATGGCATGCGTGTACGGCCTGGCGGGAATGCGCGACCGCGACGGCGAGATTTCGTTCAATCCCAAGCCGATCCGGCAGTTGCAGCGCCTGCGCTTTCCCCTGACGGTGCGCGGGCAGCGCCTGACCGTCGAAATCACCGACGATGCGATCGTGTATTCCCTGCTGGAAGGCGCTGGTCTCAACATTCGCCACCGCGGCGAAACGCTGGAGCTTCTGCCACAGCAACCGATCA
>JALORT010000298.1 GCA_025458755.1 Methylotetracoccus sp. | reverse complement strand
TCAGATCTGCTCGAGGACGGTAACGCACAAGTTGGTCGGCTTGCCGTCCTGACCCGAAACCGGCTTCAGCGTGAACGAGGCGAGATTTTCGATGCCTGCATCGCCGAGATCTGCTGCCGGAACTGCTTCGATTTCCAGTTCGTTGCCCTCGACTTTCCATTTGTAGTCGGCATCGAAGGCGGCGTTCTGCTTGGAACCTTCGAGATCCACTTCGAAATTGGCGCCGGAGCAGGCCGCGGTCGGCGCCTTCAGGTCGAGCACGTGCGTATGGAAGCCGCTCGGCACCTTTTCGTAGGAGCTGTCATCAATGGGCAAGTGCGTGACGAGAACCAGCACATTGTCACCCCCGGAGCTGAGTGCGGCGTAGCCGAATGCTCCGGAGTTGCCGTCCGTCGGGATAGTTTTGGCCGTTTGGATTTCCACTTCGACGGTCTTCTTGCCGTCGGCATACTTCCATTCCGCTTCCGCCTTGGTGATGTCCAGATGATCCTGGATTGCAAAAGCCGATGTAGACGACACCAAGAACCCAAGGGTCAGGGCGGTCTTCGCGTAGGTCATCATGATTCCTCTCCGTAAACGGGGTTGTGTTGATCGCATAACCATCTGTTTGAAGGCTGTCGGGGCCTCTGGTGCACGCTTTGCGCGTTGTCGCCTGATTCGATCGCCTCACCCGGATTCAGGTCATCCGGAACTTACGGGAGCCGAGCCATGCCGCGGATTAAGGCGAACGACAGGTTAGTATCGAATCTAAACTAACAGATGAGGACTTGTCAATCGCAGCGGCATGGGGCGATGCGCATCGGCAGCAGCGGCTTTTTTGGCGTTTCTCGCGCTGGACGGCTCCGTGCGCGGCGATAGCGCACGCTCGCGCCGTGCGTCGTGAGGCCGTGACCCATGCAGCGCTTTGCCAAGCCGGGGCCGTCGGTTGTAGCATCTCGGGGCGTCGCGATGGACGCGATGATTCGCGGACGACGCGCGAGCGGTTTTCAAAGTTCATGAGAGGATACCAGATGACATTAGAAACAGGCCGGATGCCGGCTCTCGCGTTGCTTGGGGCCTTGGGCCTGGCGGGCTGCGCGATGATGGAGCGCCAGGAGGCCACGGACGTCGAGCAGATGTTATCGGCGGCCGGGTTCCAAATGAAGTATGCCAACACGCCGGAGAAACTGGCGCACTTGCAGACACTGACCCAGATGAAGTTGGTGCCGCATACCGACGGCGACCGGACGCGCTTTGTCTATGCGGACGCGAAGTACTGCAAATGCGTATTCGCCGGCGACCAAGACGCCTATCAGCGTTACCAGCAGTTGGCCCTGCAGAAGAGTATTGCTGACGAACAGCGGCAGGCGGCGATGATGAATGAAGATGCGGCGATGAACTGGGGCATGTGGGGGCCTTGGGGCTGGTAGCGGCGACCTGCCGAGCCGTCTCGACCGAGCGTGATTCCGTGATGCGGCGTTTTCCGCGCGGAGGCCTGTACGCGATCAATCGCGATCAGGATGCCGGGGATCCGCTTGAGTGCGCTTTGGAAAAAGCCATTCGAGGCGGCCTTGCCGTGTTTCAGTACCGGAGAAAAACCGGTCCCCGCGAGGGACGCGAGCACGAGGCGGCCCGCCTGCTGCAGATTTGCCGCCGCTCTGGCATTCCCTTGATCGTCAATGATGATGTGGAACTGGCCCGACGGATCGGTGCCGATGGCGTGCATCTCGGCCGCGGCGACACGTCGCTAGCCGCCGCTCGGGAGGTGCTCGGGCGGAACGCGATCATCGGCGTCTCCTGCTACGACTCCGTCCCGCGTGCACAGCGTTTGGAGCGCGCCGGCGCGGATTATGTCGCGTTCGGCCGATTCTTCCCTTCGCGCACCAAGCCGCTGGCGACACCGGCCGATGCTGGCATCTTGACGGAAGCGCGGCGGCTGCTGACCATTCCGATCGTCGCGATTGGCGGCATCACCCCTGCAAACGGGGCCGTGCTGCGCCGCGCCGGCGCCGATGTGCTTGCAGTCGTCGATGCCGTGTTCGGCGCCGCGGATCCGGAAGCTGCCGTGCGTGCCTTCGAGGCCTTGTTCGCGAACGGCGGGCGACACGACGTTTAGCCGCAAGCGATAGATTTTGAGCGGGTCGAGCGTCTATAATCCGGCGCCACGCTCGAAATCAGATTCATTCTCGAAAGCTCCCATGGCTGCAGTCAACCCTCTCACGCTCCCGCAGATTCCCCAGTCCGAAGATACCGACCCCACCGAGACACGCGAATGGCTGGACGCCCTGGAAGCGGTGATCGAACGGGAAGGGATCGAGCGAGCCCATTATCTGATCGAAGCGCTGGTCGACAAATCGCGCCGTTCCGGCTCCAATCTGCCGTATACGGCGAATACCCGTTACATCAATACCATACCTCCGCAGATGGAAGCACGCCTGCCCGGCGATCCTGAACTGGAGAGCCGGATACGTTCCTACGTGCGCTGGAATGCGTTGGCTATGGTGCTCCAGGCTAACCGCAAGTCGACCGAGTACGGCGGGCACATCGCCAGTTTCGCATCCGCGGCCACTTTGTATGACGTGGGTTGGAATCACTTCTTCCATGCGCCCGACAAGACGCATGGCGGCGATCTGGTGTTTTTTCAGGGGCACGCCGCGCCGGGCGTCTATGCACGCGCTTTCATGGAAGGCCGACTGTCGGAGGAGCACCTGAAGAAGTTCCGCCAGGAAGTCGACGGCGGCGGGCTTTCGTCCTACCCGCATCCCTGGCTGATGCCTGATTTCTGGCAGTTTCCGACCGTCTCGATGGGGCTCGGACCGATCATGGCCATTTATCAGGCCCGTTTCATGAAATACCTCCAGGATCGAGGGATCTTGAACACCGAGGGCCGGAAGGTCTGGTGTTTCGCCGGTGACGGCGAGATGGACGAGCCGGAATCGCGAGGCGCGATCGGGCTGGCCGGTCGCGAAAAGCTGGATAACCTAATCTTCGTCGTTAATTGCAACCTGCAGCGTCTCGACGGGCCGGTACGTGGTGACGGCAAGATCATTCAGGAGCTGGAAGCGGAGTTCCGCGGCGCAGGCTGGAACGTGATCAAGGTCATCTGGGGCCGTTACTGGGACCCGCTCTTCCTGAAGGATCACAAAGGGCTGTTGGTCAAACGCATGGAGGAGGCTGTCGACGGCGAGTATCAAAATTACAAAGCCAAGGGCGGCGCCTATACCCGCCAGCATTTTTTCGGCAAGTATCCGGAATTGCTGGAAATGGTCGCCAACTACTCGGACGAGGACATCTGGCGGCTGAATCGCGGCGGGCACGATCCGCACAAGGTCTACGCGGCCTACCACGCGGCAGTGAATCACCAAGGACAGCCCACTGTCATTCTGGCCAAGACCGTGAAAGGGTACGGCATGGGTCAGGCCGGTGAAGGCCAGAACATCACGCATCAACAGAAGAAGATGAACGAGGAAGCGTTGCGCGCGTTCCGCGACCGTTTCCAGATTCCGATCTCGAATGAACGCCTGAACGAGGTGCCGTTCTACAAGCCGGCGGAAGACAGCGCGGAGATGAAATACCTGCGCGAGCGGCGCCAGGCCCTTGGCGGTCCGCTGCCAGCGCGCCGCGGGGAGGCGCCACTGCTGCAGATTCCGGATCTCAGTCTATTCGATGCGATGCTGAAGAACAGCGAGGACCGCGAACTGTCGACCACGATGGTGTTCGTGCGCTTACTGACCGCACTGTTGCGGGACAAGAAACTCGGCAAATACGTTGTGCCGATCGTTCCCGATGAGGCGCGCACCTTCGGCATGGAAGGACTGTTCCGGCAGTACAGTATCTATTCGTCGGTCGGGCAGCTCTACACGCCGGAAGACGCGGATCAGATCATGTACTACCGCGAGGACAAGACCGGGCAGATTCTGGAGGAGGGCATCAACGAAGCGGGCGCGACCTGCTCGTGGATCGCGGCGGGGAC
>JALORT010000297.1 GCA_025458755.1 Methylotetracoccus sp. | reverse complement strand
CGCCGCGTCCGGCAAGGCCGTGAAATCCTTCTCGTCGCGGAGACGAAAGCTGGACACCCACAACCCCAGTCGCAGACCGAGCGAATGGATGTGGGCGGCCAGTTCATCCATCTCCGGGAACTTTCCAGGATCCGGCTCGATGCCCAGGCGCCCCCGTTGCCAGCCGTCGTCGAGTTCGAACAAAACGAACCCGCAACGGGCGGCGATTTCCGCCTGCTCGCGGGCGATCTCCCCGGTGATCTGATGAGCGAAGTTCGACCAGGTGGCCCATTGCGGCGCCGGGATTTCGGTGTGGTCCGCGGCCACGCCGATGTGCTGGCGCAGGAAGTGCTTGAATTCCGATTCCACCACCCGGTCCAGCGGCAGAGACTTGGCCGACAGGGTGTCGAACACCCTGCCGCTGAAGGCGTAGATGAAGGTCGGTTCGGACACGAACTGCTCGGCCGGCCCGAGCACCCATTCGAAGTGCTCCGGTGCGTAACCGGAGGCGCCTTGATCCTGAATCCGCCGCAGGGCCGAAGGAATTTCGGATGCCACGATCATCCCGCGGGTTTGCTCGCGATTGGAAAAGGCGACGATACTGCTGCCGGCTCCGCGCTCGAATGGCGTGAGCAGCGTCCGATCGGCAAACTCCGGCAGGACCCGCAGGTCGTCGATCACCAACTCATCCAGCTTGATCCAGTTCGCGCTGTTGTTCTCGAACTCGGCCCATTTGCGGATGACCGGAAAGCCGTCATAGATCTCGTAGATCAGAGTCACGCTCACGCCGGCCAGCACGGGATCCTTCAAGGCCCTGGTGCGGACGACGAGCCGCTGCACCCCGGGCCGCGGGCTGGTGATGGCGACCCTGGTCAGGTCGAAGCAATCCTGCCACGAGTTTCCCGCAAACGAGCGCTTGCCGGTCCACGCTGTTTGCCGGCCGTCGGGTTCACCGCTTTTCTCCCGCACCTCGAGCGAGTCGGTTCCGTCTTGCTGCCCCGTCTTTACGTTGATTGCGCCGCCGCTCGTGGGGAGCAGCGCGCGCGGGTCGCGGTTCGGCGAAGCCAGCGAGATCGCAAACGAGATCTCGCCGGAGTTGGCGGTGGCCAGCGGCGTGCCATCCACGCCCAAGCCGTCGAGGATCACCCGGCTGCCGGAAACCCGGATCGATTTTCTCAGGCACCCGGCCTCCAGTTGAATCGTGTCCCCGTCCCGGGAAATCGAGTGCCCGGCCTCGCAGACCGCCGGCCACATCAGGAGCATCAGGGCCCCGGTCAAGAATTTTGTAGCATGCATCATCAAGATTCGTTTCATCGATGGTATGGTTGGGTGTGGGTGTTAGGGATTTCATGAAGCAGACGGCATGACCACCACGGTCTGATTGATCTTCGGCGCGGTGGCCGGCCAAATCAGCTCCCGGCCATCGGCCGCAGTGGCTTTAACGCAATACTCGATCGGTTGATCTCCTGCCGGCGGCAGCGTGACCATGAAAACACCACGGGCCACATGCTGCAAAGGGATCGACTTGTATTCGCCCTGGCCCATCAAACGCCAATGCAGTGCGGCATCCTTCGGCGGCCCGTTGTCCAACACAATCACCTTCAGCTTCAGTGACTCACCAGAGCGAACCATCGTTCGCACGGTCGGAACGATCAGGCGGGGCGGACCATGGTAGCGCTGCGTCAACGCAGGTGGTGGCGGCAGCGGCTGGCCATACAGCTCCTCCAACGCCTGCTCGGGGCGCTGGATCATGCGGCGATAGACATGTCCTTCCCAGTTGATCACCGTGGCCATGCCGCCGGGCGTGCCAACGATGCCAAACAACGGTTGATAAGCATCGGCGATCGCCTGCGTCAGCTCGTCACGCAGCATGAACACCGGACCTTCGATGATCGCCTTGCGCACGGCAGAGCCTTTCTCCGCTCCGGCCTTTGCCACAGCCGCATCGAGTTGGCCCCAGATGCAGCGAACCTTCGCCTGGCCTTTGAGGTGGCGGAACATGTCCAGCCAGTATTCATAGCGCTCACGATTACCTTCCCCTTTGACCAGTGATTGCAGGGATTGCAATTCATCGAGGAAAGCGAACTCCCTTTCAACAAGTTCCCAAGGCCGGTCATCCGGCCAAAGCGCCCCCGCACCGCCGTCAAACGAGCTGACCAGTGGCACGCGTCCGTCGAGCCGGGTGAACAAGGCTGCGATGCGCGGGCCGGCGTTGTCACCGAAGTGGTGTGTCGCCCAATCCAGAAAGAAATCGTCGCATGGCAGGCCGCGTTGTTCGTAGGCGGTATCCGCCGGCCCCCAGTTGAAGGTCTTGGTTCGCGGTGGATCCGCCTGGTAGTCGCGATGCGCCATGCCTCCGCAATTCAACTTGCGTTTGAATTGCTCCCCCTCGATCGCGATGGCTGCGATACACGGATGACCTTTGACCGGCTGCATGTCCAGGTGGAGCCAACCATCATTGACCGGCACATTCTCCGCGTGAATCTCCAATGCCGTCATGTGACCGGCCTTTTCATAAATGTCCAACTTCCCTGCAACCAGGCGATCCTGCAGTTTCACTTCAAAGACCCTCTGGCCGGCTTGCTTGTGCTGCGGCTCAATGAAGCCGAGCGTCACACGATATCGTCCGTTGGGCACTTTCAACCGGTAGCCGCAGAAATGGTGTCGCCAGCTTTGATACAGGGGATCGTCCTCCGTTCCGGCGATCGGCTGATCGGTTGTCCCGCAATCGGCCTCGGCATGGCCATACGGTGCCTTGGGCCCTTCATAATACAGGGTCTGCGGCACGCCGGGCGGATCGCCGCCGGCCTGCGGATTCCATTGGTCCTGGCTCCAACCCGCCCGGGCCAGTGCGGCGACCTGCGGGCCGACCTCCCGCGTCCGCCAATGCAGCCCCATCAAGCCCGTGCAACCGTAGGCCAACGCGTCGGCGGCATCTTTGCGAATCCGGGCGACCCAGAGTTGCGGACCGAGTATGGCGTTGTCTTCCTCCAGCCAGGGGATCGCCCATTTGCCCCGGCCGGAGATCCTTGCAAACGCCGGATCCACCGGCCCCGTGTAGGCCTCGCTCAGCGCCGACACGCTGACCTGCCGCGGCAAGCTGCGAGTCCAGCCTGACCGGTCCTGTTTGGGACCCAGCACCCAACCACATGTCGTCAGTTCAAACGGATCGCCCGCATCCTTGATGGCATGCAATGCCTGCTCGAAGTCCTCGACAAAAGCCTTGGTTTCCTTTTCCGAATTGCCGGACCACAGCCACTTTTCCGGTGTCCAGATCCAGTAATAATCCAGGGGATGAGCCGCGGCGATACGCTTGAAAATCCCGGCATAGAGTTCGCGGACCACCGCCGGGTCGGACGGATCCTTGTGCTGCGCGAGCAACCGCTCTTTCACCGCCTCAGGGATGGTGAGAGGCGATTCGGTGCCGATGCAGGTTTTGACGCCCAGCTTCCGGGCCACGGAAAACGCCTCGTCTAACATCCGCCCGGTCCGGTTGAACACTGCGTTGCAACCCTCCGGGGTCGTCGGCACGGGGCACTGGCCAAGCATCACATCCGGCCCCCAGTCGTCCCGCTCGAAAAGCAGCGATGCGCCAAAGCGGTATTCGCCTGTCGGCCTGGGGATGTATCCCCACTGGCCATCACGCAAGGTATTGAAATACGATGCGGAAAAACTCCGCGATACGCGGCCCTGCCCATCGAAATCTCCGGATGGACCGATCCAGACTGTCGGCTCGGAATCGTACTGACTGCGGGGTTCGGGGTTTTCCGGGTAGCTGTGAATCCCCAGAAAGTTCATCCGCAGCTTGGCCAGTTGGCCAAAGACCTGGATGTAATCATCGGTATTCCACAAGTCCATGCCCTCGGCGTGCGAACCCCAGGGATTGACGCCTCGCAATTCGAACAGAGGCTCGTGGTTCTCATCCAATTGCGGCAGTGCAAAGGCGGTCTTGTCGTCCGGGATCACATCGCCGTGCAGAT
>JALORT010000296.1 GCA_025458755.1 Methylotetracoccus sp. | reverse complement strand
GGATCGGCGAAGCACCTGCCGCCGCGTGGTCGTAGATGCGCGAGCTCCCGAGGGCGCGCATCGGCAAATCGTGCAGCGGATGGATATCCGACGAAGTGAGAGGATGGGTGGAGCGGAAAAGATAGCAGCGGTCCGGTGTAAGCATTCAATGGGAGACAGACATGAAAAGCCTGATTGTTATCCTGTCGTTAATTCTAGCGTCGACGGCGACCCACGCCACGCCACAATCTGTGACGGTTTCGACAACCTCAGGGCGAACTTATGCGGTGGCGTTTGATCCGAACAAATTCGCCGGGGCGATCGTTCAACTTCGCGAGATAAAGCGGGTCTACAGCACGCGAAAAGGAAAAACAAGTTACATTACTAACTACATCGAGTGGCTGAACAGTGCAGATGCAGGGCGGAATCTGCAAACCGCGCTGCATACAAATGAGCGGGGCGAGTGCTATAACGCGACGCAAGGTGGGAACTGGACAGAGTATTCAAAGACCTACGTCAGCCAGTTGGTCGAGTACTGGACAGGTCAAAATTCCTTGCACACGAAGACCCGCATGGCGTTTTGGCTGCGCCCTGGAGATACTCGACCTCCGCAGCCGGGATATTGCCCCCTTGGGCATGCCGAAAACAAAACTCTTACCAGCGACTATTACGTCACGCATGACGTATCTTTTTCCAGTGTAGCTGGCGCTATGATGATGACGTTTAACGTCGCTGTTGATGGCATCCTTGGCACTTTGGCATATATTGTCCTGGCGCGAATTACAGCGCCTACGATTTTGCTAAGTTGGCTTCTATTTACGTCACAAAGTGGAACGGTGTTCATCGCACTGGATTCACGCCGTCTGGATTGTACCAGGCGACCTGTTACGTACCAGTCGGGTCGGTGTCAGAGGTAACGGCTGCACTTCGAACTGTGGTTAAGTGAGTTACGGAAGTTTGACAGCACGCCGTTGGCCTTACACCTACTCCTCCGCGGAGAAAACGCCCACGTAGCGGCCGAGCCAATAGGCGATCAGGTAATCCACGCCCGGGTAGGCGAGCCCCGTGTTGTTGCTGCGGTACTCGAAAGGCGACTGCTTCCAGTCATAGACGGTGTAAGCCGTGGCCTGGAAGAGCGGGTAGGAACGCAGGGACTGGGTGCGGTCGTTTTGCGTCCAATCTTGCTTCCACGGTGCGGACGGGAACGGCGACATCACGTAGTCCGGCCGGATGCGATGGTCCACGTCAAGCTGCGGCTTGGGTGCAGGTAGCTCGCGCAGGCGCCAGCGCGCGGTCTCGGCGGCATCGGGATGCGGTGAGGTGCCCAGCTTGGCGAACGGGACGCTCCACAGACCCATGCGCACCTTCGAGAACTCCCGGTAGATTTTTTCGATGCCGTGTCGGAGAGTGGAGCCGGCGTCGATTCCGGGTAGCGAATAGCGGTCGGCGAGAAGACGGAACATCATGTACTCGACCAGGGCGAGGTGTGTGCCGCTCCAGTCGGCGATGCCGTTCTTGTAGACCATGGTGACATTCCCCTGGTCGAGGATCGGTGCCTGGAGGTTCCACTCCTGAGTGGCCCGCAGCAGGTACGAGAGATTGCGCGTGACGTACGCAGCCAGCCAGAGGGCCGCCAGGCGGTTCAGCCCGTGGTCCTGAGTCAGCTCGAGCCGATCGGCGATCTGCCTGACGTTGGCGCGGATCCGCGCGCAGAGGGCATCATGTCCGGTAGGTCGCTCGCAGAGCAGGGCGTGGGTCGTGGTCAACCCATACATCACGCCCTTGAACATATCGTTGTTCCCCCCTTCCTTCCACTCGAGCGCGGCGTAGGGGCCTTGGCCGGCGTGCCAGGGCGGCATGGGGTTGCCCTTCGCGGCGCGCAGCGTCCGCGCGAAAGTTCGCCGGTCGCCGGTAATCTCCGCCAGCGTCAGCAGGCCCTGAACGCTGCGTACGATATGGTTCACCGCCTCGGGTGCGCCGGTGATTCGCGCGCGGTAGGCCTGGCTGGCGACGTAGGCGCCGGTCCATAACGCGGAGTCGTGGCTCGGGATGCCGCCGACCGTGTCGGCCACGGCTTCAAAGACCATCCCGGTCGCCGGGTCGATCGAGTGTCTGGCCACGTCTTCGTCATAGAACGCGGCCTTGCCGCCCAGCGTCCACTTGTAGGCATCGGCCCGGGCCAGCGTTTCCTGCAGGCTGATCGGATCGACCACTTTGCCGATCACGCGGAGCGAATTGGGATGCTGCTGGTAGAAGTCGAAATCCGTTTGATCGATGATCACGCGGTGAACGGGGTTCTTGAACTCCGGCCGGTCCACGTAGGGCTGGATCTCGGGCAAGGCGTGATAGCTCGAGAATCCGAGAAACAGCGCGGCCCGTTCCGCCTCGGACAGCGTGCCGTGGGTCGGCCGCTCCGTCACGCGCCTCTCGAAGATCGGTCTCGGCCCGCCGGGGTTCGGCGAGGACCAGGTTTCCTTGGCGGCGATCCCCGGCCCGGTGAAGCTCCCCGCGAGCGTACCCGCCGCTGGGACGAAGCGGCCCTGCACGGCCACCGGCTGGGCGTCGGCCCCGGTACGCACCAGACTTCCCCGGCGCTTGATGAAGTCCGCACGCTGCAGGGCCACTTGGATGGACAACGAGCCGTCCGTGTTCAGCGATCCGACGCCTTCCCAAACCCAGGCGAGCGAACGTCCGTCTTCGACCCAAACGGCCGGGTCGTAGTCGATAACGCGGAGAAAACGGTAACCCTGCCCGTCCGGAATCAACTCGACACGCCCGGTGTAGTTTCCCCGCGCATCCCTGCCGCCCACGGTCCACACCGTGGCTGCCTGAAGCGGCGTTTGGACCGATCCGTCTCCCGTTGGCAGGCGCAATTTCTCGAACGGCCGACCGCAGGCTGTCAGCAGCACCAGCAAGGCCGCGATCCGAATCCAAGTGAACGGGGGTGGGCGAGACATGGTGGAACCTCAAGGACAGCAAGTAGGCGATGACATTGAATTCCGTTCACCGACCCATCCATCAGCTCAGGTGGCCGTCAACGAAAATGAGAGTGCCCCCGCCGCTACGGGTGCAAGAGCTGTCAGCCCTTTCGTTTCTCCAGCTGCGCCATCACCTCGGCGCGAGCCGCCTCCCAGTCTTCCTGCTCGTGCCCGGGCGCGAAGTTGCGTTTCTCGGCCAGATAGTACGCGGCTTCGGCCGTCATTCGGTAAATCTCTTTCGCATCGGGGAACGCGGCGGCGGTACCTGACGCGCCAGCCTTGTTGCCGCTCGCTCCGGAGGCTACGGCTTTGCTACTCGGCTTGTTGGTACCCGTGCGAGAACGGGTCGTGGATTTTGCCTGGGGTGTTTCCCGGTGCTCCCGCTTCACCGCGACTTCCGCGTTCGGTGCCTTCGCCTTTGATTTCGCGGATTCAGCGCCGGTGGCTGCCGGCTTGGAGCCAGAGCGGGCAATTTTGTCTTGGGTCGTGCTGGGTTTGGCACGGAGCCGGACAGACGATGGCGTCGGAGCGGGCTGTTCGGGTGTCCCCTTGCCGGATTTGCTGGATTTGGTGTCGGCCATGTTGGTTCTCGAAGACGGTTAGATGGGCAGGTTACGGTATCAGAACCGCAAGGGAAAGCCTCCAGCGATCCGCGAGCACGGCGGTCCCGCGGACCGGTCGACCGTCACGTTTCGCCATGCCGGTCGCTCGCTGCGCGATGGAGGTGCGCAGGTTTGGACGCCCCGTTACTTGTTCACCTTCGCCAGGAAAGGGACCAAGTCGGGCAGGCGGTCCGTTTGGATCAGATCGGCACCCGAGCCTACCAGCCGCTTGTAGCAGGGCACACCGATGAGATCGCATGCTCCCAAGGCATCCACAAAGACGCGCGAACCCGCCTGGTGCACCTGGTTCTGCACCAAGGGCAGTAAATTAATGTCCACCTCGACCGCAACAGGTTTCGGGGAGAGCGCGAGCGCTGCTGAGACCGCGTTGGCGTTCTTCGCCAGCGCCAACACCGCGATACCGTTATTGGCCAAGAATTTAGCGGCTTCGATGGTCTCGGTCAGCACCATGACCTGATGGTGCATGTTCGCGGCTCTGATGGCCGTGACCACCTTCTCGATCAGGATCGGGCTCTTCACGTCGACGTCGATGACGGTCTTGCCCTTCAGCGCTTCAAGGGCGTCGTGAAACGTCGGGATCTTGTCACTCGGAATGCCGGGCAGGATCGGCCGTACTCGGCAACCTTTGATTTCACCCCAGGTTTTCTCTGCGACCGGTCCACGGCAGTTGGTCGTTCGGTCCAGCGTCGCATCGTGCATGAGGATCAATACGCCGTCGCTCGTGCTGCGAACATCCATTTCGACCGCGTCTGCGCCCATCCGCAGTGCGGCGTCAAAAGCCGCCTTGGTGTTCTCCGGTGCCCAGGTGATGGTGCCGCGGTGTCCGACCGACAGTGTCTTCGTGCAGGCCGAATTGCGAATGCAGTCGTCTAAGGTGTGATTGTCGCTGCGAGGACCCACCGGGATCGTCCAGTCGGAACCCGGAATCGAGGCGCAGCCTTGCAAGATAACGGCGGCGGCGATCAGTACGAAGCAAAGACGTCGGTCAAATGGTGTCATGTCCGTCCCCCACGAGCAGAAAAATTGGTCCCGGCGCGGCTTTCATGACCCACCCCACCCGGAGGATGCGCTGGCGGAGAGCGCTGTCAACCAGGGATCATGAATATCCC
>JALORT010000295.1 GCA_025458755.1 Methylotetracoccus sp. | reverse complement strand
CCAACGACCGGGTGGCGGTGCCGCCGGACCACCCCGCCTACAGCATCCGCCGCATCTGGATCACCCCCGAGGAAGAGCAAGGCTACTATTATGGATTCAGCAACGAGGGCTTGTGGCCGCTGTGTCACATCGCCCATGTGCGGCCCGCATTTCGCGCCCGTGACTGGGAAGCTTACGTCGAGATCAACCGCCGCTTCGCCCAGGCGGTCGTGGAGGAATCGAGAACACCCAACCCCATCGTGCTGATTCAGGATTATCACTGCGCACTGCTGCCGCGTCTGGTCCGGGAGCAGCTGCCGGAGGCCACCATCATCACCTTTTGGCATATTCCGTGGCCCAATCCGGAGTCGTTCGCGATTTGTCCCTGGCACGCCGAACTGCTCGACGGCTTGCTCGGCAGCAGCATTCTGGGATTCCACACCCAATTCCACTGCAACAATTTTATGGACACCGTCGATCGCGTCCTGGAAGCACGGGTGGATCGTGAAACCTTCACCGTAAGCTACGGCGGACTCGAGACGGTCGTCAAGCGCTACCCGATCTCCATCGAGTGGCCGCCCGCGCCGGAAGCCACCCGCAAGAGCGTCGAGGAATGTCGAGAGACACTGCGCCGCCGCCACCATCTGCCGCTGGATCACAAATTGGGCATCGGCGTGGACCGGTTGGACTACACCAAAGGCATCCTGGAACGCCTGCTGGCCGTCGAGAGATTGCTGGAACAGCAGCCGGAATGGATCGGAAAATTCTCATTCATCCAGATCGCGGCGCCATCGCGCTCCAGTATCCCGCAGTACCAGCAATTCGAGGTGCAGGTACGGGCGTTGGCCTCACAGATCAACACCCGTTTTTCGGCGGGCGGGTGCCCGCCGATCATCCTTAAAATCGAACATCATGGTCCGGCAGAGGTCTATGAGCATTACCGCGGTTCCGACGTCTGCTTCGTCAGCAGCCTGCATGACGGCATGAATCTGGTGGCCAAGGAGTTCATCGCCTGCCGCGACGACGAACAGGGTGTTCTGGTATTGAGCCAGTTCACCGGCGCCGCGCGCGAATTACCCGAGGCTCTGATCGTCAATCCGTACGATAACGAGCAGTGTGCCGTCGCGCTGCATTTCGCGCTGATCATGCCGCCTCAGGAGCAACGGCAGCGCATGCGGATGATGCGGGGACTGGTCCAGCAGTTCAATGTCTACCGCTGGGCCGGACGCATGTTAATGGACGCCGCCGGGATGCGACTGCGCGGCCGTTTCGGGGCGAAGTGGAAGGCCGCGGCACCAGCCGAGCGCCGCATGAAAATTGGAGTCAACCCATGAGACCACCAGAAATGGCGGAGGCGGGTAACGTCCCGCCCTGTTGCGACCCGACAGCCTACGCTTATTTCCTCGACTTCGACGGCACGCTGGTGGAAATCGCCGAACACCCCGACCACGTGGATGCCGACTTTCATTTGCTCCGTCTATTGCAGGATCTCCATGAAGCCGCGGGAGGGGCCTTGGCCATCATCAGCGGGCGTCCGATCGAGCAAATCGATGCCTTGTTCCATCCGGTCAAACTGGCGGTTGCGGGGCAGCACGGCGCGGAACGTCGGGACGCGTTCGGCGTGCTGCACCGCCATCGACTGGAGACCGGACCTCTGGAGGCGTTGCGCGTCGCCGCGGACCACTGGCAACGCGCACATCCCGGGCTGATGGTCGAGGACAAGGGCTTGTCGATCGCGTTTCACTTTCGACAGGATCCCGCGTTGGCCGCACCGCTGCATCGCCTGTTGCACGAGCATCTGACCGGTTTCGAGGGCTCGTTTCAACTGCAGACCGGCAAGATGGTCGTCGAGGTAAAGCCGGCTGGGTTGGACAAGGGTCGCGCGATCCGCGAATTCCTGACCGAACCGCCGTTTCGCGGCCGGGAGGCGGTATTCATCGGCGACGACGACACGGACGAATATGGCTTCGCGGAAGTAAACAGCTTGGGCGGCGTCTCCGCCAAGGTGGGTTCGGGGCCGAGCAACGCCGCTTGGCGGTTCGACGATGTCAGCGCCGTCCGGGTGTGGCTGCAGCACATCTTGACCTGCGCCGAACGGAGACCGCTGTGATGCGCAATCTCGACTTGGGTCTGATCGGCAACAGCGCGATCGCCGCACTGGTGGATACCCAGGGTGAAATCGTCTGGGCGTGCTTGCCCCGGTTTGACGGCGATGCGACATTTTGCTCACTGCTGCAGGCGGAGCGGCAACCCGACGGGTTGGGCTTCTGCGCCGTCGAGTTGGTGGATCAGACATTCAGCGAGCAGCATTACCTGGAGAACACTGCCATCCTGGTGACCCGCCTGCACGACGGCCACGGCGGGATCATCGAGATCACCGATTTCGCGCCACGCTTTCGGCAGTTCGGGCGGATTTTCTGTCCGATGATGCTGGTGCGCTGCATCCGGCGTCTCGCGGGCAGCCCGCGCGTCATCTATCGGGTGCGGCCGGCGCACAGCTACGGCGGCGGCCGTCCGCAGATCACCTGCGGCAGCCACCACATTCGCTATGTCTCACCGGGACTCGCGCTCCGACTCACCACGGATACCTCGATCACGGCGATCCTGGAGGAATACCCGGTCTTCCTGGAAAACGAATGTACGCTGGTCCTGGGGCCGGACGAGACGATCCCGGAGGCCGTGGGCGTGCTGAGTCGGCGCTTCTGTGACGAGACCGCCGCCTACTGGCGGGAGTGGGTTCGTTACCTCTCCATCCCGTTCGAATGGCAGGACGCCGTGATTCGCGCGGCGATCGCTTTGAAGCTCAACGCTTACGACGATACCGGCGCCATCATTGCCGCGGTCACCAGCTCCATTCCCGAGGCGGCGAATTCCGGCCGTAACTGGGATTACCGCTACTGCTGGCTCCGGGATGGCTACTTCACGGTGAACGCCTTGAATCGTCTCGGCGCGACCCGCACCATGGAGCGTTATATGGGGTTCATCGTCAACCTCACGGCAGGGGCCCCCGATGGAGTATTGCAACCGTGCTACGGGATTTCGGGGGCGACCCGTTTGGAGGAACACGATCTGGCATCGCTGCCCGGCTATCGCGGCATGGGCCCGGTACGCATCGGCAACCAGGCCTATCTGCAGGTGCAGCACGACGTTTACGGTTCGGCAATCATGACCGCCGCCCACATGTTCTTCGACCGGCGTCTGACGCGCTGCGGCGATGTCATGCTGTTCGAGCGCCTGGAGGCGCTCGGAGAAAAGGCCTTCCTGCTGTATGACCTGCCCGACGCCGGGCTGTGGGAGTTACGCGGAGCATCGCGGGTTCATACGTTCTCCAGCCTGATGTGCTGGGCGGGCTGCGACCGGTTGGCGCGCATCGCGGCGCGACTCGGGTTGGCACCCCGCGCGGCGTACTGGGCCAAGCGGGCCGGCACGATGCGCGAAGTGATCATCGCCCGTGCCTGGAACGAGAAGCGCACCAGCTTCGTGGCCACCTTCGACGGCGACAGCCTAGACGCCAGCCTGCTGCTGCTGCACGAGACGGGATTCCTGCGTGCCGACGATCCGCGCTTCGCCGCTACCGTGGCCGCGATCGAAAAAGAGCTGAAGCACGGCGACTTCGTCTTCCGCTATGCGGAGGCCGATGATTTCGGTGAGCCGGAGAACGCGTTTCTGGTCTGCACCTTCTGGTACCTGTACGCCATCGCCGCGCAGGGCCGGACCGGCGAAGCGCGCGCGCTGTTCGAACGGCTGCTCGCCTGCCGAAACCGTCACGGCCTCCTCGCGGAGCACATCGACCCGCACAGCGGCGAGCAATGGGGCAACTTCGTGCAGACCTACAGTATGGTCGGGCTGATCAACACGGCGATCCGCCTCTCCATCGGGTGGGACGAGGCCTTCTGAACCGGCCCTCGCCCTTCGCCGCTGTTCTGCGGGGCGGGCGAGCAGCCGTTCGAACAGCGGCGCCATCGCCAGGCCACTGGGTCTGCTGGCGAGGGTTCAGGCCCA
>JALORT010000294.1 GCA_025458755.1 Methylotetracoccus sp. | reverse complement strand
GGGAACTGCTGGAGGACAACGGGATCCGCTGCGATCTGCGGGACGAGCGATGTTCCGGCGAACCGCTGGACATCCGATTCGTCGGCACGCTGCGGATCGCGAAGTTTGTACTTGGCCTGACCGCCACCCCCATCCGTCGCGACGGCCAGCAACCCATCATCTTCATGCAATGCGGACCGATCCGTTACACGGCGGCGAAGTGTGAGAGCACCGTTCACGAACGACTGGTCGTGCCCCACCTACTCCCTGTGCACATCGATGTGTCACCGGACGCCGGTATTCAAGATGTGTTCCGTGCCCTGGCCAACGACCGAAACCGGACGGAAGCGATCGCCGCCGAAGTTCAGCGGGTCTTCGACGAAGGACGCAAGCTGCTCGTGCTGACGGAGCGGACCGATCACCTCGAAGCCCTGCGGACCGCATTACTCAGCCACCGTCTATCCTCCTTCGTGCTGCACGGTCGAATGTCCCCGAAGCAGCGCGCCGCCACGCTGGCCGAACTGGAAAAGCTGCCGTCGGATGCTCCACGCGTGCTGCTGGCGACCGGGAGACTGGTCGGCGAGGGTTTCGACCATCCTCCACTCGATACGCTGATCCTGGCCATGCCCATCTCGTGGAAAGGGACTTTACAGCAATACGCCGGGCGGCTGCACCGCCGGCACTCCGCCAAGACCGATGTCCGCATCCTCGACTTCGCCGACACCGGCCACCCGGCATTGCTGCGCATGTGGGACAAGCGACAACGCGGCTATCGGGCGATGGGCTACCGCATCATGCCGAACTGCGGGTCCGGGTGAAACAAGTCTTCCACGTTCCGAGACACACTTGCTTCGTCGCGCCGGGATTGACACAATCCGGACTCGATGGCGTGCACCGTGCCGGGGAGAAAGTCTCGGAATCTGAAACGACTGCGCGCACCTTCGAACCTAAAGGAGTGTTGCGCTGGATGGCCACTGAAGGGCTGAGAGATCGAGATCGCCCGATCCGCGTGGCCGTGATCGGCGGCGGCTGCGGCGCGATCGCCGCGGCGTTCGAGCTGACGCGGCCGGAGCATCAGGGCAAATACCACGTCACCGTCTACCAACTGGGCTGGCGCCTGGGCGGGAAAGGTGCATCGGGCCGAGGGCCGGCGGACCGGATCGAAGAACACGGGCTTCATGTCTGGCTGGGGTTTTACGAAAACGCGTTTCGCCTGCTGCGTGAGTGTTACGCCGAGCTCGGCCGTGACCCCCGCACCTCGCCGATGGCCGATTGGCTGGATGCCTTCTTTCCCGACTGCCACGTCGGCATCGCCGACCGGGCGCAGGGTGGCGGCTGGCTGACCTGGTCCTCTTTTTTCCCACCCGGCGAAGGACTCCCCGGCGACCCGCTGACCACGCACAATCCGTTCGCGCTGACCCGCTATCTGGCGCGGACGGCGTCGTTGCTGCGCTCGCTGCTGCTTGGGCTGCAGACCCATCACCCGGCCGCCCCGCGAACCGGAGACGGCGGCCCGGGCGTTGATCCTGATGGTCCCCAAGCCTCGATCGATAAGCTGACGGCGGCGATGCAGCGGTTGCTGACCTACGGACTGCTGGCGACGGCGGCGGGCCTGATCGAAGCACTGAGTGTGTTCGAGATGGTCTTGAAGTCGTTCCAGGCGTATCCGGACAACCTGCTCCTGCGCTTTGTCGAAAGTCTCGCGGTCCGCTTTCGCCTGCTCACCGACCCGCGCGGTCTGGATGCGATCAACGACTACGAATGCCGCGACTGGCTGCGGCTGAACGGCGCGTCCGAGCGCTCGCTCGACTCCGCCTTCGTGCGCGGACTCTACGACCTGGCGCTGGCCTACGAACAAGGCGACCCCGCCCGCCCGGGCTTGGCGGCAGGACAAGCCCTGCGCGGGTCGCTGCGGATGTTTTTCACCTACCGGGGCGCCATCTTCTGGAAGATGCGTGCGGGGATGGGCGACGCGGTGTTCGCGCCGTTTTACGAGGTCTTGAAGCGGCGCGGCGTGAATTTCAAGTTCTTCCACCGGCTGGAGAATGTCCGGCTGGCCGTGCCGGACAAACTCGCCCCAGGTGAAGGCGCCTACGTGGAGGCACTGGAATTCGACATTCAGGCCAAGGTCCGCGACGGCGGAGAATACCAGCCGCTGATCGATGTGCGCGGGCTGCCCTGCTGGCCGTCGGAGCCCGACTACGCGCAACTTATTAACGGTCAGCGCTTGAAGCGGGAAGGCTGGGACTTCGAGTCGCATTGGGATACCCGCAAGACCGGCACCCTGACGCTCGAGGTGGGAGAAGATTTCGACTTCGTCGTGCTCGGCGTCAGCATCGGTGCGATCCCGCACGTCTGCAAAGAAATCCTGGCACACGATCCGCGCTGGCGCGACATGGTTCGGCAGGTGAAGACCGTGGCGTCCCAGGCTTTTCAGGTCTGGATGAACGAAGACATGTCGCAACTGGGATGGCATGGACTGCCGGTCACGATTTCCGGTTTCGTGAAACCGTTCGACACCTGGTCCGACATGGGCCACCTCACGCCCTGGGAAAGCTGGCAGGAGTCACCCGCGTCGATCGCCTATTTCTGCAATATCCTGCCTGACCCGCCGCTCCAGCCCGACCGCTCCGAGTCCGGCTATCCCGCGCTGCGGCGCGAGGAGGTCCGGCAGAACGCCGTTCGGTTTCTCACGCGAGACGTCCGGCACTTGTGGCCCCGCGCGGTCGATTCCAAGGGAAATTTCCGCTGGGACTTGCTGTGCGCTCCCCATGGCGCCGCCGCCGACCCAATGGGTGAAAGACGCTTCGACGCGCAATACTGGCGGGCGAACGTCAATCCCACCGACCGCTATGTGCTGGCCCTGCCCGGCACGCTGAAGTACCGCATCTCACCGCTGGACAACACCTATGACAATCTGACGATCGCCGGCGACTGGACCGACTGCGGCTTCAACGAAGGCTGCGTCGAAGCCGCCGTGATGTCGGGCCGGCTGGCCGCCCACGCGATCGCGCAAACCCCTGCCCTGGAGGACATCATTGGATACGACCACCCCTGAACAGGTACCGACCGACCCGGCGGTGGACCCTGAGTCGGTCCCACCGCGGAAGAAGCGGCTGCGGCGTCCGGAACCGCAGCGAACCGGACCAGTCCGCGAAACATCCGGCTATTTTCGCGATTCCCGCTCGTGGGGCGAGGAACCGCATCCCGCCTGGCGCGAACCTTCCGATGTGTTGGACGACATGGTGACGCAGGGCGTCAAGCTCGGCTACCGGGTCATCGACGAACACATCCGTCAGGGACGGAGCGCCGCGGCCAAGATGCGACGCGCGGAGGATGATACGGTGAAGGACAGCGAAGAAATGGAGGAATTGATCGAACGGCTGCAGCGGCTCTACAAGGATGTCGGTGCGCTGTGCTTCGACGCGCTGGACGTGATCGCCCGGAGCCCCGCGCTGCTGCGCTCGCTAGCCCGCCGGGAACAGGAGCGCGACCACGGCGGCGCGGCATCGGAAGAATACCGTCCTAGCGCTCCGCCGGCCGGCGCCACCATCGTCATTGAGGTCGCATCCCGGCGGCGCGTCCAAGTGAACCTGAATCTCCCGGCGCATGCCGGGGCCTATGTCCCGACCGCACATGCGCTGCATGCCGCCGACCCCGGACTCCCGCCGTTGACACGGATCACTTTCCGACCCGATCCGTCATTCGGCACGCCGATCCTGGAGGTCGAAATCCCCGATCAGCAGCCCCCGGCACTCTACACCGGCGTCGTGGTCGATCGCGCGACCAATGAGCCGAAAGGGACGCTGTCGGTGCGGATTCTTCCCTGAGCGGCATGCCGGTAGGGAAGCCCGCCGCGGCCGGCACCGCGAAAACGCCCGCGCTGGTTCCGGAGATCCTGGAGGAATACGGGCGGATTACGCAGGCTGCCTTGCAAGGCTACTTGCCGAGCGGCTCGCCGCGCGAGCACCTGTATGACCTGCTGGCCGAGTATCCCGCACGCGGCGGCAAGATGATGCGATCGAGTCTTTGTATCGCCACTGCCCGCGCTTTCGGTGCCCGCCTCGATGATGCGTTGTGCTCGGCGGTTGCCATCGAACTGCTGCACAACGCGATGCTGATCCATGACGATATCCAGGACGGCAGCGAAGAACGTCGCGGCCGGCCTACCCTGCACCGGCTGCACGGCATGCCGCTGGCGCTGAACGCCGGGGACACGCTCTGTCTGCTCGGCATGAGGCCGCTGATGGACAATGTGCACCGACTCGGTCCGAGCCTCGCCTTGGGGATTCTGGAAGACACCGAGCGGATGGCCTGGGAATCGGCCGAAGGCCAGGCGATGGAACTCGGCTGGCGCCGTGACAACCGCAGCGACCTGAGCGATGGGGACTACCTGACCATGGTGCTGAAGAAAACCTGCTGGCTGGCCACGATCCTGCCAAGCCGCGTCGGCGCGCTGATCGGATCGCGGAATCGGGTCGATCGAGACCCCCTCATTCGGTTCGGCTTCTTTCTCGGTGCCGCGTTTCAGATCCAGGACGATCTGCTGAACCTGGTCGCCGACGACCGTTACGGCAAGGAACTGAACGGCGACATCCGCGAGGGAAAACGCACGCTGATGCTCAACCGGACCTACAGAGAGTCCAGCGCCCCGGAACGGCGCCGCCTTTCGGAAATTCTGTCGCTGCCGCGCGAACAACGGAGCGCAGAGGACGTCGCATGGATCCGCGGCCTGATGGACCGCTGTCAGGCCGTTGAATACGCCCGGGGAATCGCCCACGGCTTGGCCGGGGCCGCGCTGTATGAGTACGAAGGCATCTACGCGCGGCTGCCGGACTCGCGCGACAAGGACTTCATCCGGGGTCTCATCACCTGGGTATTCGAACGCACCTGAGAACTTGCGAAGAAACCGGCGGCAGCGTGTGCCGTGCGCACGGCACACGCTGCCCAAGGTTAAAGACTGGGAGCGGAAACCACACAACAACCAGAAGGGGTGAGCGATGGCACGAGCCAGATCCAACAAGCCACCGTACATCAATCCGACCGGGCGCTCCGGCCCGGTCGATTTGTCCGCGGCGCCGCCGTTCGTCTTCAGCAATGTCACCACGCGCGCCTTCCCGCTTCGGGCAAACCTGGCCCGACTCACCCGGTTCTGCGATGAATACCTGAACCTGGACCAGGAACTCTTCGAGTTCCGGCCGTCGATCTCTTTTGTCTATCTGATGGTGCTGAACTACGGCCGGATGTCGTCCGCATCGGTTCAGGCGCAGAATCTCGGCTGGGTCTCCCAGCATGAAGTGACCTTCACGATTCCGCTGGAGTGCTGGCGCCGGGACGGGACGCAACGGGTCTTCGAGAACTGGGCCTGCGTCTCGCCTTTCATCTTTGTCGATGACGAATTGTCCCAGACCACCGGGCGCGAGGTCTACGGATGGCCCAAGATCGCGGGTGAGGTGGAGGCCGACGTCCCATTGTGGGCGGCCGATCCGCGTTCGCCGACAAGGGTTTTTTCGCTTAGGATTCCGATCTTTCCGAAACTCTTCGCCGGCGCCAGGGAGGAGTTCCGGGTTCTGGTTCAGATCGATCGAGATCCGGTCCCGCGCTTCTCGGAATTCCCGCCCGATCCCGCCAATCCGTGGCAACCCTTCGCCATCATTTCCGCGGCCACTCGGAGCTGGCTGGGCCTGGCCGGG
>JALORT010000293.1 GCA_025458755.1 Methylotetracoccus sp. | reverse complement strand
GTGATCTGATGCGGCAGCGGCACGACTTGCGAGGAATGGACCGCGAGCAGCGGGTCGAACAGATGGGCCAGCCGGATGCGGTGGGCTTCGGAGACCAGGCGGAACAAGTGACCGTCCCCATCGAAGCTCCAGGGTCGGCCGCTCTCGACGATGGCGAGGCGCGGCTCGTCATGGCGGTAGAGCAGTTCGTTCCGCAGCTTGCCTGCGGCATCCTTGTTGGTCAGCTCCAGCGCGTCGGCACCGAACCACTGCACCGTCACGACCGTCACCGCGCCGTTCGGCACTATTCCTTGAACGGTTGTCCCCGGTGTCAGCTCTTCCAGACTGGCCATTTGTTCGCGTCCCATGTTGCTGCAGCGTCTCCGGCAAAGGATAGACACTCCAAGGCCCGCCCACCCATGGCGTCTGGCCATCGTGTAACAATCACCACACAGTGCTGCCGATCTCTTGCCGCGGGCGGAGGCGGCACTCCGACCTATCCGCGCAGCGCGGCCGAGCATTCGTTTCGGGCGATCGCCGCGAGCCCCTGCAGCACGAGGTGGGGGTCAAGCTGAAAGGGAACAGTCACATGCGGCGCGAGAAGCTCACCGTCACCGCCGGTAAGAATCAGAGCCGGCTCCATGCCGAGTGTCGCTCGTGCCTGCTGGAACGCGCGATCGATCAGTCCGAGAACCATCTCGCGGGCGCCGCTCTCCAGGCCCTCGGCGGTGCTTATTCCCCAGAAACGTCCACTGAATACGCCGCCGCCTGTGGCAACACCCGGAGCCCGCTGCAGTAGGGCGTCTTGCATCAGACGAAGACCGGCGGCGATGAGCCCGCCGCGATGCCTCCCTTCCGCATCGACCAGGTCGACCGTGATCGCCGTCCCGCAGTCCACCAGACAAAACGGCAGGCCGAACTGCCAGCGTGCCCCGATCAATCCGACCCAGCGGTCGACGCCGAGGCTTTCCGGCTGCAGGTAACCACTGAAGATGCCGTGGCCTCGGGCCTGGGAGCGGACCAACCGGATGTCCAGATTCCAGGCCGCGCGGACCCAGGCGATGAACTGCCGCTCCCAATCGGGACCGGCGACATTCGATACATAAACCGCCTGCGGCGCCGGTAAACCGTTCCAGAGCGCCCGCAGCCGGCCGTGGAGCGCGCGCGAGTCGGTCGCGAAGGGCTCGCCCACGTCGATCCGATCGCCCGACCACCACGCCCACTTGACCCGCGAATTACCGGCATCAACCAGAATCGTCATGGGACGGCTGCGCGGAGCCGGATATCGCCGGAGGAGAATTCGCGGCGAACTCCGTCCTGACCGTCGAGCAGCAGCATACCCGAAGCGGTGACGCCGGCGATCGTGCCTTCGATCACGTCGCCACCGCGTTCCAGCCTGACCGCCCGCCCATGGTAGGCATGATAGCTTTGCCATTCCTCGAGGTAAGCCGCAAGCCCTTCCGTCTCGTAATCCGCCAATGCCGGGAGCAACGCGTTGAGCAGGTCCGCCACCAAGCGGTTGCGTGAGAACCCGCGGATGGCGCGGATCTGGTGCAGTGCCGCCGCCGGCTGGTCGATCTCTGCCATGCTCCGGCTCGGAATGAAGCAATTGAGGCCGATGCCGACAATCACCGCACACTGCCCGTTGATTTCCCCGGACAGTTCGATCAGGACACCGCCCAGCTTCCGTTCGTTCCACTGGATGTCGTTCGGCCATTTGAGTGCGGCTCCCTCCGCACCCGCGGCCCGCAGGACCCGCACCAGCAACGCACCGATCGCCAGACTCAGTCCCTCCAGCAGCGCAGGACTCGAGAAATGCCAAAGTAGCGACATGTAGACATTCCCGGCGAACGGCGACTGCCAGCGGCGTCCCAAACGCCCCCGCCCCGAGGTCTGCATCTCAGCCAGACACAGAGAGCCGGATGCGGCCCCGGTGCGCGCGGCATCGCGGAGAGACGTGTTCGTCGACTCCACGACCGCGTGAATGTGCAGGTCGCGAAGTCTTGCGGCGGCTTCACCGGTCAGGCCGCCTTGGATGGCCTCGGCTTCGAGCAACTCGATCGGATGCTCCAGGCGGTACCCGACACCGGGTACGGCGTGGATCTCCATACCCAGGGCCTGCAACTGGCGCACGGCTTTCCACACGCCGGCCCGGCTGATGCCGAGGCGTTCCGCCAACTCGTTGCCGGAACATGCCCGGCCCTCGCTGAGAGCCCGAATGAGCTGCCGATTTCTCTCGCTGAGCACGACCGGCCTCAGTGCCCCTCAGGGTTGCGTTTGCGGTCCAATTCCCGGAGAGCCGCCAGCTTTTCGGCGATCTTGATCTCCAAACCACGCGGGACCGGCTGATAGTACACGCGCCCCGCCAAAGGCTCCGGAAAATACGATTCGCCGGCGGCATAGGCGTCCGGTTCGTCATGCGCATAACGGTAGCCCTTGCCGTAATTCATCTGGCGCAGCAACGACGTGGGCGCATTGCGCAGATGCAGCGGGACCTCCAGCGACCCGGTGCGTTCCGCTTCCTCCCTCGCGGACTGAAAGGCTCGATAAACGGCATTGCTCTTCGGCGCACACGCCAGATACAGCACCGCCTGCGCCAGCGCCAGTTCGCCTTCGGGGCTGCCCAGCCGGTCCTGTGCATCCCACGCGTGCAGGGCGAGGGGCAAGGCGCGGGGATCGGCGTTGCCGATATCTTCCGAGGCGATCCTGACGATGCGCCGGGCCAGATACGAGGGATCGCAACCCCCGACCAGCATCCGGCACAGCCAGTACAGCGCGGCGTCGGGAGCGCTGCCGCGCACGGCCTTGTGCAGCGCGGAGATCTGGTTGTAGAACTCCTCGCCGTGGTTATCGAAGTGCTGCGGCTGACCGCCGGACAGCACGCGTTCCGCAATCTCGCGGCTGACCGCCGGCCGCTCGATAGCCGCCAACAGATCGGCGGTGATCTCCAGAAAATTAAGCAGACGGCGGGCATCGCCGCCGGCGGCACGCACGTACCAGCGCCTCAACTCGTCCGGAAAAAGCAGCTCGAGCCGGCCCAGACCCCGCTCCCGGTCCGACAACGCCCGCTCCAGCACCTGGAGCAAGTCCTGCTCCGAGAGCGCCGTCAACACATAGACGCGGGCCCTGGAAAGCAGCGCGTTATTCAGTTCGAAGGAAGGATTCTCGGTGGTCGCGCCGATGAAGTAGATGATTCCTTCCTCGACATGCGGCAGGAAGGAATCCTGCTGCGATTTGTTGAAGCGGTGGACCTCGTCGACGAACAGGATCGTGCGCCGACCCGATTCCCGCGTTCTCTTGGCCAACGCGATGGCCTCGCGGATTTCCTTTACGCCCGACAGCACCGCGGAAATCGGCAGAAAATCGGCGTCCGCCTGCTGCGCGATCAGACGGGCCAACGTCGTTTTCCCGGAACCCGGAGGACCCCAGAAGATCATCGAGTGCAGACGGCCGGAACGGACCGCTTCGTACAGGGGTTTGCCCGGCCCCAGCACCTGGCTCTGGCCGGCGTACTCGTCCAATGTACGCGGCCGCATCCGGTCAGCCAGCGGACGAAAGGCGTCGGACTCGCTCACCGCCTATTTTTCTTCGAACACGTCCACGCCGGGCGGCGGCTTGAACTGAAACAGCGTCGGTGACAGACGCAAGCCGGTTCTCACCTTGGAAAAATAGATCCGTGTCACCTGGCCGAAATTGTCGCCGAGCTCCATGCCGCCCAGGCTGCCGCCCACCAAACCGATCAGCACATACTTGAAGCCGCTGTCTTCCGATTTTGGCAGCAGGCGGATCCACGACATCCCTTCCTCCGTTCCCTGATCTTCGATCCGGAAGTTGGTTTCCAGCGGCACATCGCCGCTCAACAGCAGCGCCGGCGTCGAACCGATGGCCTGGTTCAGCCGCTTGACGGTGACCTGCTCCAGATCGGCATCGTAAAACCACACTTTGCCGGTCATCGACACGATTTCCTGGCGAAAAGGCTGTGTGTAGTTCCAGCGGAACTTGCCGGGCCGCTC
>JALORT010000292.1 GCA_025458755.1 Methylotetracoccus sp. | reverse complement strand
CGTGATCGTGCTGATCCGCCATCCCGAAGATCCTAGCCCGGTGATCGCCGAAGGAACCTGGGAGGGTTCCATCGCACTCGGCCCGCGCGGCCGGAATGGATTTGGCTACGACCCGGTATTCCTGCCCGCGGGTCGTGCCTGCACCGCCGCCGAACTGACCAAAGCACAGAAGAATCGCATCAGCCACCGGGCCCAGGCCCTTCGGCGTCTCGCCAGCCGGATCAAACACGGCATCTGATGCCGCTCCGGCCTAGCCGGCCGGAACCACCATGACAGCCCGGCACTTCGCGTCTACACTGGATGCTCGTGGACCGGCTTCCAGGCCGGCCACCCCGCCCCAGGGATTCGTCAATCCGCGTTCAGAGACTTCCCATGCCTAACACCGATTGCCTGACTTACCTCAAAGCCATCCTGAGCAAGGACGTTGAAGCCGCCCGTTACCGGGCCGGGAAGGACCAGCCCGAACGGCGGCCGATCGTCATCACGATATCGCGCGATTACGGTGCCGGCGGGGAGCTGATCGGCGCGGAGCTGTCCCACTACCTGGGAATTCCGGTTTACGATCGCGAAATTCTGCGTTTGATCGCGGAGCGCTCGAAAACCAGCGAATTGCATGTCGAGCCGCACGACGAGCAGGTAACATCAGGGCTCACGTCATTCATTTTCAGCACCATCACCGGAACCAATGCGCATGCCGCACTCTATCGCCGCTACCTGTACGACGTGGTCAGCGATCTGGGCAGGCAGGACGGCATCCTGATCGGACGAGGTGCGCACCTGGTGCTGCGCGATCAGCCCATTTTCCGCGTGCGTGTGATCGCATCCCTTGAGACCTGCGCCGAGCGCATCGCAGAGGACGAAGGCATCGACATCGAGGCTGCGACCAGACGCGTGAAGGACATCAATGCCAAGCGCCACCAGTCGATTCAGACCCTGTTCAGCGACATCGACAAGAAATGTTCGCTGGAGAATGCACACAATTTCGATCTGGTCATCAATACCGACCGGATCGCGCCGGAAGACGCCGTCCCCCTCGTCCTGATCGGACTTCGACAGGCCGGATTCTGCATCCACGACAATCACGCGAAAACACGCGCCTGATGCCCACCGCGAAGTTGCTCAATGTAGAGATCGCCGACGTATCCCGTCTGATTTATTCCGGCACCTGCACCAAGCTGGTCGCCCCCGCAGCACTCGGCGAAGTGTGCATCCTGTTCGGTCATGCCCCGCTGCTGACACGCCTGATGCCGGGAGAAATAAGGCTGCAAACGGACAGCGGCGAAGACCAGTTCTTCTTCGTTTCGGGCGGATTCATGGAAGTACAGCGCCATACAGTGATGGTGCTCGCGGATCAAATGCTGCGCTCCGAGGAAATCGACGGCGATGCGGCACGGAAGGCGAAAAAGTCGGCCGAGGCAACCTTGAAGCGTAATCCGATGTACAAGACTCGCGACGAGGCGCGAATGCAGTTGCTCAAGGCTCTGGCGCAGCTGCGAGTGCTGGAACGCGCGGAGATGCTTCAGTCGAAAAAGCCGTATCGTTGAAAGCCGGCTCAAACCTCGCAACTGAAAGCCTGAAGACCGCGGTCGCGGGGTGCACCGCGAAGCACACCCCGCCGGGGAAAGGGACGTCAGGACAGGGTGAGGGTCTTCACGCCCTGCGGGGCGCCCAGCAGCACGACGTCCGCGGTGCGGAGCGCGAAGATGCCGACACAGATGACGCCGGGGATGTCGTTGATCCTCTTCTCCATCTCGAGCGGATTGGTAAGATCGAGATTGCGCACGTCGAGGATGTGTCCGCCGTTGTCGGTGACGCAGCCTTCCCGCCATTGCGGCTGGCCACCCATGGCCACCATCTGGCGTGCCACATAGCTCCGCGCCATCGGGATCACCTCGACCGGCAGCGGAAAGGTCCCCAGCAGGTCGACATACTTGCTTTCATCCGCGATGCAGACGAACTTGCGGCTGGCCGCCGCGACGATCTTCTCGCGCGTCAGCGCGGCACCACCCCCCTTCACCAGCTGGAACCGCGGATTGATCTCGTCCGCCCCGTCCACGTAGACATCGAGGGTACCGACCGGTGCCCACGCCAACGATCGGCACGTCTTTGACATACTGCAGAGCGGCTTCCGCAACTTTTTTCTTCAGTTCATCGGGCGTCATGGTCGCATCCATCGGGTCTTGGTGTTGAAATCGCGCAAGATCATACCGGGGAACGCCCTGGCTGTCATGTCGCCGGGCCGCGACCGCAGCGGCCGACCCTGAATCATGCTGCACCGCTACGTCGAGCGGATTCTGCGCGCACGCGTCTATGAAGTGGCGAGCGAAACGCCGCTCGATCCTGCGCCGAACCTTTCGAAGCGGATCGGCAACAGGGTTTTCATCAAGCGCGAGGATCTGCAGCCGGTCTTTTCCTTCAAGCTGCGCGGCGCCTACAACAAGATCGCCCACCTCGATCCCGATGCGCGGCGGGCCGGCGTGATCGCCGCTTCGGCCGGCAACCACGCTCAGGGCGTCGCTCTCGCCGCGCGCCGACTGGGCTGTCGGGCACTGATCGTGATGCCCTGCACGACCCCCGAGATCAAGATTCGCGCGGTCGCCGAACTCGGCGGGGAGATCGTGCTACACGGCGACTCCTACGACGACGCCTGTGCACACGCCGAACGACTCGGTCAGGAGCAGCATCTGAGCTTCATCCACCCGTACGACGACCCGGACGTCATCGCCGGACAGGGAACGATCGGTATGGAAATCCTGCGCCAGCGAATGGACGACATCCACGCCATCTTCGTTCCAGTCGGCGGCGGCGGCCTGATTGCCGGCATCGCGGCGTTCGTGAAGTTCCTGAGGCCCGAGATCCGCATCATCGGCGTGGAACCGGAGGACGCGGACTGCCTGAACCGCGCGCTCAGGGCAAAACGGCGCGTGGTTTTGAAGCACGTCGGCCTGTTCGCAGATGGCGTCGCCGTCAAACAGGTCGGCAAGGAACCCTTCCACGTCGCACAGCAGTGGGTCGACGGCGTGGTGACCGTCACCACCGACGAAATTTGCGCTGCGATCAAGGACATCTTCGACGACACCCGTTCGATCGCCGAACCGGCCGGCGCGCTGGCGATCGCAGGACTGAAGAAGTACGCGGCCGAGCAGGAACTGGAAAACGCCTGCCTGATCGCCGTCGACAGCGGCGCCAACATCAATTTCGACCGGCTGCGCCATGTCGCCGAACGGGCCCAGGTCGGCGAACGGCAGGAGATGTTGCTGGCCGCCACCATCCCGGAGCGCGCGGGCAGCTTCTTCGAGTTCTGCCGGGCACTCGGGCGACGCAGCATCACCGAATTCAACTACCGCTACTTCGACGATCAACAGGCACGGGTGTTCGTCGGCGTGCAGATCACCTCGGATGGCAGCGACCGCGAATCCCTGATCAAGCACCTCGTCGGCGAGGGCTTCGAAGTCGCCGACATGAGCGACAACGAGCTTGCGGTCGACCATATCCGCTATATGGTCGGCGGCCATGCGCCGCGCTTGCTGGACGAAGTGATCTACCGTTTCGAGTTTCCGGAACGCCCGGGCGCGCTATTGCGGTTCCTGACCCTGCTGGGTGGACGCTGGAATATCAGCCTGTTCCATTACCGGAACCACGGCGCGGCATTTGGTCGGGTGCTGATCGGCTTGCAAGTGCCCCGCAACGAATGGCGTGACCTACGCGAATCCCTGGCTACGATCGGTTACGCGTATCGCGAGGAAACCGAAAACCCGGCTTACCGCCTGTTTGCGGGAGGTCGGGAATCCCGCTGACGCGGGTACCCTCGCGCGGCCCTACTCCAGCGCGAGGATGAAGTCCCATTGTTCCGGCGTCACCGGCATCACCGAGAGCCTGTTGCCGCGCCGGATCAACGCCAGGCCATCGAGCTCCGGCCTATCCTTCAGCTCCCCCAGACCAATCGTGCGCTTGAGCTTGCGGACGAAGCGAACGTCGACCATCAGCCAGCGGGGATTATCCGGCGTGCTCCCCGGGTCGAAGTGAGGATGCGCGGGATCGAACGCGGTGAAGTCCGGATAGGCCTCACGGCTGATCTCCGCGACACCGGCAACGCCTGGCGTTTCGCAGTTCGAGTGGTAGAACAGCACGCCATCGCCAACTTTCATCTGGTCGCGCATCATGTTGCGCGCCTGATAGTTGCGGACGCCATCCCAGTGCTCGCTCAGGCCGGGCCGGAGCGCCAGATCGTCGATGCTGAACTCGGTCGGCTCGGATTTCATCAGCCAGTAGTTCATGTGAAAGTCTCCCAATATCCAAACGACGCGGATGTTCAGGATTTCACTCGCGCCTTTACAATCGAATCGACGATCCCACGGTAATCGACACTCGAGATTTCGAGATCGTCGAATTCGTAGTCGGGGTCGGTTCCCGCCGACAACGCAGCAGCATTGATGGCCGCTAGGTCCTCGAGCCGATCATCGGTCCAGCCAGTTGGAAGGTCGCTCATTTCGCCAATCCCGCCAACATCTTCGTATCGAGCAACCGTGCGCCATGCAGCACGCGCATGACAATCACGCGGTCGCCGGCGATTTTTAAGATGGCTCGATAAGGGCCTATTAGCAGATGGCGATAGCGCTCGCCCAGCAGGCGGCTTTCAGGCACGCGGGCGCAGCGTTCGGGGAAGCGTTCCAGGGTGTCGATCTGTTCCTCCAGTTGCAGGATGAAGTCCGTCGCTGCGCCGGAGTTGTTCTGGGCAATGTACTCCCAGATCTCCTCGAGATCCGCCTCGGCGGTCGCCGTGATTTCAACCCTGAATTTCTTTGCCACGCTTGAACGCTTCCATGAATTCGCGCATGGGACGGGTTTTCCCGCCTTCGATATCGCGTTCGGCGGGGGTCAGCAGCTCGGCCAGATTGCCCGCCCGCAGCAGCGCTTCGTAAGCGCGGACATCCAGCAGCACGGAATCGGCTCGCCCGTTTACCGTCAGGATCACCGGTCGCCCAGTGGCGTGAAGCTGGTCGAAAATATCGCGCGTATGGCGTTTTAGGTCGGTGACGGAACGAATGTCTTCCGATGGGCTGATCTGGCTCATGTCATGCCTACTTTGATGCTTAATATGTCACCAAATTTAGCATCGCATGATGCCTTCGACAAGTGCGTTGAACGTGCTGTCGATTACCGCTCCAAGGCCGCCAACATCGCCTCCGCTTCCGTTTCCAAGCGCCAAAACTCGGCCAGCAAGTCCGTCGCCGTCGTCGACGGCTGGTAGCGCTAGAAGTATGCGTTCGGCAGAATTTCATAGCCGGGCTGCTCACCCACGGCCGCCTTGAGTTTCTTCGCGGCGCCGTCGCCCGGCTGGAGGGCGATGCTGATCGTTCCTGCCCTCACACCCGGCCCCTCTCCCGCGAGCGGGCGAGGGGAGTAAGGTGACATGGAAGCTGATCTCGCTATCGTGGAACTCCTGCTCCTTACTTGAGGCTGGCGGCGGTAAAGGCCGTTGCGTAGGGCTCGGTGATCATCGCCGGCTGGTCGTTTCCGTCGGCCTGCCAGAAAACAACCGTGACATTGTGGACAGTTCCTGCCCGTGCACGGTGAGGAACTTCTCGACGTCGGCGCGCTGCCCGGACGTTTCAGCACGGTCGAGCAAGTGCTCCTTGGCGACCGACAACATGCCGCCAGTCCCGCAGGCCGGGTTCAATACGAAAACTCAGGGTGGCGGTCTTGGCGCTGGGCATTTTGTCCGCGCGCACTTGTACTGCGGAAGTGAGTTAGCGTGCAGTGCATGGCGATCATCGACGAAAACCGCGGACGACGCATCGCCCGTAAGGTCTATGGGCTGCCGGTGAAAGGCACGGCCGGGACGGGAAATCGATGAGACGGATTCAGGATCCGCTCGGCAGGAAGCGTATTCCCCGCCTGCGCCGTAGCGCGCTTATGCCCTTGAACCGGAAGGTTCAGGTGGGACGAGGCGGACATGCACACAACGGTACGATGGATGCCCCCAGGGTTTTGAATTAGGCTCAAGGGGTAACCCAGCGCACTTCGCACGCTGCAGGGAATACAGGGCCTATTGTGTCAATGCCGGAAGCGGGCCGCAAGGCTTGACAATTGAGAATTGCGGGAGATTCAGCCAAGGTCCTGATTGGACGAGAAATCGAGACGCTCCCGCATTGCCGACAAACGACCGGCGATGTTCTGGGTCGACTGCCCCTCCTGGTTCTTCAACTGCAGGAGTTCGTGGGCAATGTTCAGAGCCGCCATCACTGCAATCCGTTCCGTGCCGATCACACGGCCAGAATCCCTGATCTTTCGCATTTTCTCGTCCAGATAGCGGGCGGCGATCAGCAGTTCATGGGTTTCGTCGGCCGAGCAGGCCACGGGGTATTCCTTGCCGAGGATGTGTACTTTGATAGGCGGGCTGGCTTCGCTCATGATAGTCGCTTCGTCGATG
>JALORT010000291.1 GCA_025458755.1 Methylotetracoccus sp. | reverse complement strand
GAGCGCCGGCGAGTGTTCCATGTCGCGGACGGTGATCTGCAGTTCGGTTTGCATCGTTCGCTTCGCTCCTTGGCTTTGCCGTGTTTCGCGCATCCAGTCCGCGACGTTCATCGCCTTGGCCTCGCTGTCCCAGCGCGCCGCAGCGGCACTGTCGCCTAGGCCGACCGCCGCCTCCCAGAGCGTGGCGATGAGCCAGTAGCGTTGTTCCGGGGCCGGTTGATCCGGACCCGCGAGCAACGGCGTGGTGAATCGAATCACATCCTTCCGGATGTGCCGGGCGCGCACGGTGTCCGCAATCGCCTCATCGCGCTGCCCGGCCTTCAAGTATTCCACGGCGCGCAGATTCAGTAGAAACGCCAGATTGATCCCGTTGTAGTAGTCCTGTCTCAGGAAAAAGCCCCGCTCGTAGGCGACAATGCTCTCGTCGAGGCAGTTCTGGTCGTTCGTCAGCTCCCATAGCCGCTTCTGGACCGCACCCCAGAGACCCAGCGTTTCCGGATCGTTGGTGGTTTCGGGCGACAGCTCCCGGAGTACCTGACAGGCCGCGCGTAGCGCGGACTCGGGGTCGGGCTGCCGGCTCTTGTAGATCGCGAGCGCCAGTTGCTGCGTGACGAACGGATCGTTCGGCCGCAGCTTCTTCACTTCCTGTAGCAGCACGCGGGCTCCGGCGAAATCGCTCTTCTCGGCGGTGATCTTCGCCAAGGCGGCATCCAGCATGTCTTTCGCGCTCGGGTTGTCCTCTCCGGCCGCCGTTGCAACGGCGGCGGGCGCGACATTGTCGGCCGTGGAACGTACGGTACCGGCTGGTTCGGCGTGACTTTCCCTGGGCGGGCGCAAGTGAGGCAAGAAGGTGTAGACCGGACTGTCCGGCTGCTGACTGTTCAACAGATCCGCGATCGCCTGCTTCAGCTCCTCGCGAAACCGTTTCGCTTCCTTGTAGCCGATTTCATCTCCCAGATGCCGGTAGCGGCGTATCACGATGTGGCCGACGTCGAACGGGTTCTTAAACTGCTCCTCGGCCACGATGATCGTGACCCCGGGGCGCAGCGCATAGCGCACCCCGAGTTCGAAGGCTGCATTGACGTTATAGGTCGACAGATCGGCGATGACTACATCTGCGCGCAGCAATTGCTGATACATGGGGACGTCGATCGTTCCGGCATGCACGATCTCATCCGCCCGGATGCATTTCAGACCGGCCATTTCCACGGCTTCCTTGATGATTTCATAGGAGGCATCGAGGTCCAGCACCCGCCCGTCCGTGTAGTCGGTTTTCTTGCCGAAGCCCTGAACGACAAAACAGGTCTTGTCCATGCTCAGACAAACCCCTGGAAGTGTTCGGGGACGACATGCGTCGCGGCGTAGACGCTGCCGACACGCTGGATGGCGGGGATATGGGCCACGGAATCCATGACCTGGACCTTCGCCGGATCGATTTCACCGAGGCCGAGTTCGCTCAGGCCCGCGGCGCTGACGTCGGGGTCGTAACGCAGGTAGGTGAAGAGTTTCGGGCCGGTCCAATTGGGAGCGCCGTCGGAAGAGGCGACCATATCGCCGAATTCCCGATCGATCGGCCCGCCGTGGCGGCATTCACCCAGCATGCGGCAGGTCATGTCCCAACCGGCGGCGGCCGCGTTCATCAGCGCTGACGGCATGGACTTGGCGTAGTGAATCAGGTGCATGTCGTCCACATCCAGCATCGCGCGGACCGCGGGCGCGCTGCCGGTCCCGATCGAGACGATCAGCATCTGATCCTTGCCGGTTGGCCAATCGATACGGTACGGTTTTGCCGTTGCCATCTGGAACGCCAGGAAGACCGGGTTGTTATAGGTGGTCACCCCGCCGTCGACGAAGATGAAGCGGTATTCTTGCGGGGTGCCCTCGGCGAAGGTCACGACTTCGGGAGGGAAGAAGGTCGGCGCCGCGGCGCTGGCCCGCACCAGTTGCCAAAGCGGAAGGTTCAGATTGCAGTCCTTGCGGCTGCGGTCGTTGTACTTCGCGAACGGGTTGTTGGAGACCGGCCAGGGTGAGTCGGTATTGTGGTTGCGCATGACCATCATCAGCAGGGTGCGCAGCTTCTCGCTGCCCAGCGTGGCGTTCGTTTCCCCCAACTGGGCATCCAGTGCCGTTTTCAGCAGCTTCGCCAGCGGCTCGTCGTTGTAGCTGTATTGCAGCCGCTTGAACAGGGATGCCTTGTCGAACATCTGCTTGCCGCTGTCCAGATAGAACTGGCGAATCCGCGAGGTCGACATACCGGCCGAAATGCACGCAGCGATCATCGCGCCGGTGCTGGTGCCGCAGACGAAGTCGAAGTAGTCGGCGAGCACGAAGTCAGGGCCTTGTCCGAGCTGTGTCCGCAGCTGTTCCTCGATCCCGGATAGGATCTCGACGCTCATCAGACCCAGGATCCCGCCGCCGTCGCAGGCGAGCATCTTCTTCTGCCCGGGTGCCTGCATACGTGCGATCAGACGGTTATGCATCACGCTTTCCCCCAAGAAAAGTTCCAAGTGATTGATGAGGCGGCTGTCAGCCAGTTCCGCGCTGCCTTCGGCCGTTAGAGAGCTCTCTGCAACGACCCGAATCGCGCCTTACGGCGTCTTCAGCGAGATACGTTTCTACCTCTGTTCCCTCTCCTGCCGCATCACCTCCTTGGCAGCAGCCAATTGGGCCTGTTCCCGCCACGAGTTGTTCTCCTCGCCGAGAATTCTCTCGACGTTGGCCACCAGTCCCTGGAACGCATCGCCGCCGTCATACGGTGGGCTCTTGGTCAGGTACAGGAACTTCTCCCGCTTCAGTTGTTCCGCCGCGGTGCGGTATTGCAGCCAGTTGTCCTGGAACCGGTACAAAGCCAGCAGGGCCGAGCTTACCGCGATCAAAAAAGCCATCAGGCTCAAGAGGATCGGGATGACACTCGGCGACTCGGGAAACTTCCCGATCAGGCTGGAGACGAAAGGAATCCCCGCCGCCAACACCACTTCGACGATTCGTAGCCGCTTGTACCAGGCCAGGTTCCAGGCGCTCTTGCCCTCGTACCAGGTTTGCTGGTCGTTCAGACGCTGCTCGATATATTCCTGCTCGTTCATCACGACGACCTCCATCGCTGGTTGCTGGGTGATCGATCACGGCCGCGCTGGCACCGTGGGTATCGACACATTTACTGAATAAGATTTTCGTGCGCGCCGCGCGCGCTACGATGACGCCCTTTCGGTCGTCAAAACCTCGCCTTTCAGGCTCAGCCGATACTTCTTGCCGCTTTCATCTTTCCAGAAGAAGGTGAGGGTTTCGCCGCTCGGTCCGCCGACAATCAATGAACCGTTGGGGAGTTTTTGCAGCAGCGCATCCGCCGCCGCGGCATCGGTCGCCTGTCGCATCACGATCGCGCCGCCCGCCACATCGAGCGCCGCCTGCGGATCGGTGGTGCCGATACCGACCTTGCCGCCGAGCGGGTTGACCGCCAGCGGTTTGTCTGTCTGCGACTGCACCCAGGCGTAACCGCTGTCATAACCAAGCCGCAGATGGGTGCTGTCCGATTTCCCGATGACGAAGGTATCGCCGCTGGCATCTTGGTTTTTGTTGATAACTTGCAGGCTGGTGCCGGAGTTGTTCGCGCCTAACGTTAGCTTCTTGCCGCTCTTGTACTGAATGCCGTCGGCGGTGTCGTTCCATCGCGCATCCGTGGCGGTGATACCGGTCAGCTTCGAGCCATCCCCTACGAAACCCGCGGCTGTCACCGTGGTCTTGACCGTGAGGGCGTCATCGATCGTCAAGGCGCCGGTGATCTTTCCGCCTGCCTTGCTGACGGCATCCAGCCCGGTCAGCTTCGAGCCATCGCCTTCGAAAGTCGTGGCTTTGATGGTGCCGTTGACTTCCAGTTTGGCGGTAGGCTCGCCGGTGGTCCCGACGCCTATATTGCCGCTGACCGTTAAGCCGCCAGCGAGAGTTGCGCCGCCTTCGGCCCAGAACTTGATCTTGCGGTTGCTGTTGCTGGTTCCTGCGCCG
>JALORT010000290.1 GCA_025458755.1 Methylotetracoccus sp. | reverse complement strand
AAGACGACCTCTGCGCGATCGAAGTCGTACAGTGCTAGCACTAGTGCGTTTAACTCGAGAGACAAATGGTGACTGGATGAATTTTTGGAGCGCTCATGGACTCATCAGCCCTACCCCTCGTTTTCAATGCGGCGATTGCCGATAAAGGGGGATTGGAAAGTCTTCCAAAGTCATGCATACAAAAACCAGGCCAACATGGCAGAGACGCCCGACTAGCGCCGCACTCCCGGCAAAACGCGCCGTCGAGGCGAAAAAAGAAGGCGAGACCATGGACTCCGCGGGCGGAATGAACGGCACGTATGTAGTGCTTGCGCCATTTCGCGCCAGGGTATGTCGCGAACGCGACAATTGACGCCCGGGCTTATGCCGGCCTGAGCCGTTGCTCGTCCATGGCTTCGCCTCTCGCTGTGCCCTGGAGTCGCCAGGGCGCCGGGGCGCGGACGGCTTCCCAGACCGGACTTTCAATGGTGAGTGCCAGTTGGCGGACCAGTTCCAACATGCCGGTGTAACCGGCATAGCCAAATTCCCGCTCCTGGTTGATATCAAGAAAAGGCAGACGGGCCTTCAATGCGGTATAGAGATTGCGGCCGCCGGCAATGAGGATGTCACACTGGTAATCCTTCACGACTTGCAGCAACTTCTTCGGGCTAACATCGTCCAGCATCAGCGCCTCCTCACCCATGAGTTCGCGGATGCGGGCTTTGTCTTCTTCCGTTGATTTCTTGGTGCCGGTGGCGACCACCACCATGCCCAGATCCTGCAGGGCCGACACGACTGACCAGCTTTTCACCCCTCCGGTGTTGAGCAAAACCCGCTTCCCTTTGAGCCGCGCCTTCCACGGTTCCAGAGCCACAACGATTCGGCTTTCCTCGCGAGCGATCAGCGCCTCCGTGCGCGCGCTCAAGGCGGGATCTCCGATCAACCGCGCGAAGTCGCGCAAGGCCTGGCTGGTATCGCTGATCCCGTAGAAACTGCCTTCGAACCAAGGCGTGCCGAACTGTTTTTCCAGCTTGCGGGCGACATTGAGCATGGCCTTGGAACACACCATCATGTTCACCTCGGCCCTGTGCATGGTCTGCACCTCACGGAAGCGGGCGTCGCCGGACAAGGTGCACAGAATCCGCAAGCCCAACTCGTCCAGCAGAGGCAGCACATGCCAGAACTCCCCGGCGATGTTGTATTCGCCGATCAGATTCACGTCATGGACCTTAATGCCCGGCCTTTGCACGGATGCGGGCAGCGGGTCGGGATCGCGGGTTCCCACCACGTACTTCACCATCGCGTCGCCGGCAATTCGGTTGCCCATGTTCTTGGTGCCGTAGAAGCCCGCGCTATCGACCGGCACCACGGGCACCCCGAAACGCTCGGCCGCAGCCTTGCACACCGCATCGAGATCGTCTCCGATAAGCGCGGGAACACAAGTGTTGTAGACGAACACGGCAGGCGGGGCATAGGTCTCAACCGCCTGTTTGATGGCATGGAACAGGCGTTTTTCCGATCGGCCCATGATGATGTCCTGCTCCGTGAGATCGGTCGTCATGCCCATCCGGTAAAGGGTCGCGCCTGAGGAGCGGGTGCCGCGGTTGTCCCAGGAGCTGCCGGCACAGGCGATGGGGCCGTGGACGATATGAGCGACGTCGACGATGGGTAGCAGCGCGATCTGGGCTCCGTCGAAGGCGCAACCGCCAGCGCTGGCGCCGGGGCTGGGTTTGGAGCAGCCGGACTTGGACTTCTTGTTATGCTCGCAAGCCGGTTCGTCCAAGATTTCGGCGATGTCTTTGTGCGATTTCATGCGGGTTCCTGCCGGTCGTTAACGTTTGACAGAAGACAAGCAAGCAGCGAGCCATTCTTCGACTGGCCGACATCGCAGGGCGACGGGGTGTTGCGCGCTGCAGGAAAGCCAACATCCGCGGCCTGTGTGAAAGTCTGATCGGGACACACCTTCGGCATGTGCGCTTGATCCGGTTCAGGCGGATCGGTCAGC
The DNA here is from genome assembly GCA_025458755.1 of Methylotetracoccus sp. GTDB lineage: Bacteria > Pseudomonadota > Gammaproteobacteria > Methylococcales > Methylococcaceae > Methylotetracoccus. Next base: position 2,025 of record JALORT010000290.1, on the reverse strand, counting down.
AGGCGCATTTGTCGAATTAACAACCTGTCAGGAGCTGGTTATTGTAAGACCCATGACATCGCCCGATACTTGGAGGACCGTGATAAATTTATATAAAACAATAGATTGAGAAAACATTTCTCCTTGGCACAGGGGTTGCAGCACTGGGACTGCGTTCAGCAACGTCAACCCACCGAAGGAGAACATCATGGCTAAGAAACTACGCCAATGCGCCATTTACGGCAAAGGCGGTATTGGCAAATCGACGACCACTCAGAACCTGGTCGCGGCCCTGGCCGAGCAAGGCCAGAAAGTAATGATCGTCGGCTGCGATCCGAAAGCCGATTCGACCCGCCTGATCCTGCACGCCAAGGCTCAGAACTCCATCATGCAGATGGCGGCGGATGCCGGCAGTGTCGAAGACCTCGAGCTGGAAGACGTATTGAAGGTCGGCTACAAAGAAATCAAGTGCGTCGAGTCCGGCGGTCCTGAGCCGGGTGTCGGCTGCGCGGGCCGGGGCGTCATCACCGCCATCAACTTCCTGGAAGAGGAAGGCGCGTATGACGAAGATCTCGACTTCGTGTTCTACGATGTGCTCGGCGACGTGGTCTGCGGCGGCTTCGCGATGCCGATCCGCGAGAACAAGGCTCAGGAAATCTACATCGTCTGTTCCGGCGAAATGATGGCCATGTACGCCGCCAACAATATCGCCAAGGGCATCGTGAAGTATGCCAACTCCGGCGGTGTCCGTCTCGCCGGCCTGATCTGCAATTCCCGCCAAACCGCCCGCGAGGACGAGCTGATCATGGAGCTGGCCCGTAAACTCGGGACTCACATGATCCATTTCGTACCGCGCGATAACGTGGTGCAGCGCGCAGAAATCCGCCGTATGACGGTCATCGAGTATGAACCGCAGGCGAAGCAGGCCGACGAGTACCGCGCGTTGGCGCAGAAGATCATCAACAACAAGAATCTGGTCATCCCGACACCCATCACCATGGACGAACTGGAAGACCTGTTGATGGAGTTCGGCGTCATGGAAGAGGTAGACGAAAGCATCGTCGGCAAGACCGCTTCGGAGGAAGCGCTCGCCGCCTAAGCGCAGGGTGCGCTGTACGCACCCTTGCATAGACCAACGTGGGTGCATTGTCCGAACTTTCGGTGCGCACAGCGCACCCTCCCATCACACAGGAGGCGTCCCATGACAGCCATGACTCGCGAGGAAACCGAGGCCCTCATCCAAGAGGTGTTGGAGGTTTACCCTGACAAAGCCAAGAAAGACCGCGCCAAGCATTTGGCGGTGAACGACCAGTCGATTGAGAAATCGAGCAAGTGCATTACCTCCAACCGCAAGTCGCTGCCGGGCGTAATGACCATCCGCGGCTGCGCTTATGCCGGTTCCAGGGGCGTGGTGTGGGGGCCGATCAAGGACATGATCCACATTTCGCACGGCCCGGTGGGTTGCGGTCAGTATTCCCGCGCCGGCCGCCGCAATTACTATATCGGAACCACGGGTGTCAATACGTTTGTCACCATGAATTTCACCTCGGATTTCCAGGAAAAGGACATCGTATTCGGAGGCGATAAGAAGCTCGCAAAGTTGATCGGGGAGATTGAAACCCTCTTTCCTTTGAACAAGGGTATCTCCGTCCAGTCCGAGTGCCCGATCGGACTGATCGGCGACGACATCGAGGCGGTGTCCAAAAAGGCGACGAAGGAAATCGACAAGCCGGTCATACCGGTCCGTTGCGAGGGCTTCCGCGGGGTGTCCCAGTCCCTGGGCCACCACCTCGCGAATGACGCGATACGCGACTATGTGATCAGTGCCCGCGACGGCGACAACAGTTTCGCGGCGACGCCTTATGATGTGGCCGTGATCGGCGACTACAACATCGGCGGCGATGCCTGGTCGTCCCGCACATTGCTGGAAGAGATGGGTCTGCGCGTGGTAGCGCAGTGGTCCGGCGACGGCACCTTGTCGGAGATGGAACTGACGCCGAAGGTCAAGCTCAACCTGATCCACTGCTACCGTTCGATGAACTACAT
>JALORT010000289.1 GCA_025458755.1 Methylotetracoccus sp. | reverse complement strand
GTTCCTGCGCCCGCGACCGACAAGGGCAGCCGGTCGTTAAGCAAGTTCTCCCAAGGTTGCTGGACGAGGTCAGCCGACTCCACCTGCACCCCGCCCACCTGACGTGACGGACGGACGGACCGCCATCGGCAGGCTCGTCTCAAGCCGAGTGATTTTTCTCAAGGCTCCGCGTACGATGCGGCCTGAGAGTCCGCATCGGCGGGCTTGTCTCACGGGAGTCGAGTACCGGTGCCAAGGCATTCAAAACCGGATCCCGCACCGAATCAGACCAGGCAAGAGGAGGTTGTGATCATGAAGACACATGCGAAGATGGTAGCCACCCTAGCTGCTGCTTTGATTTGTTCCATTGCTACACAGGCGCAAGCCGCCGAAGACTGCTGGCTGGACATCTACGACAAGACAGAGTTCCAAGGAGCTCATGCGCGGATCCAGGGACCGGCGGATCTGCCGACCCTGCGCCAGATCGACGGCGCAGACTGGAGCAATCGGATCGAGAGCCTGGTGGTCGGAAACAAGGCCCGAGTCACCGTGTTCCGGCAGGAGAATTATCGGGAGGAAGAACAGGGTCCCACCTATCACGGCGAGGCCATCAAAGCCTGGGGTGAAAAGCCTGAAAGCTACAGCGATCAGGAAATGTCGTTCGGTCCGGGAAAAAAAGAGCATCACCTCGGGGAGTTGAAGTTTCACCAGGCGATCAACTCGCTGATCCTCCGCTGCCAGAATTGATCGATCGGCAACACCGTGAACAATGAGCTCCCAGGGCTCGGCCCAGCTCGTCCTCAGGACCAAGCCCTGGCGCCCGCAAAGCTGGCGGGAAGCGACGACATGGGCATCCATGCACCGATCGGCTACTTCAGGAAGCAGCATGATGCGGCTGCTCCAGTCCGATCCCGCAATCGGGCATTTTCAAGGTCAGCCGCAACGCGGCCATGTCATGCCAGGCTGAGCGGTTTCGTACCACGCGACCATGTCTGCTGCGGCCCGATCCCCTTCCTGCGGGGCCCACAACGCAAAATCCTTGTCATCCAGGGACCGGTAGGGACCGGGCTTGACTTCAAACATGACGGTTCCAGGCGCCATCGCCACAGCCGCGTGCCATACATAGCCCGGAATCTCGACCGCGGCATCGCCGGTTCCCGCCTCGAGGTCTGCGCGAGAGATCACTTTACCGCGCTCGTCGAAAGCCAATAGCGAGAAAGCACCGCGCACCGCCAGCATCAATTCCCAACCCTCCGAACGTGCATGGCGGTGAGGACGGACATAGGTGCCGGGTTCCATCGCGTTGAACAAGCGCTGAACCGGATCATCAAGCACCGGGTGAATGTTCAGATTCTTCCGGCGCCGCGCAGCGCCGGCGGCGGCGGAGCTCAAACGAGTCAGCTCGGGGTTGCCGATGACTCTGATTATCGCAGTGACCATGTTGCGGGCTCTCTCGAGGCAAAAAGGACACACGAAACGCCGAACGCAGGCGCTCGTTTCCTGGTTCCAATCCATTGGGCCAGCCGGTCGAGCGTCGGGCACGTTGACAGGCTTTCCGAGCTGACCAGCACGGCCCTCCGTAAAACGAAGACGGCGACAACAGAGGCACGGCTTTCTATCTGGTCGGCCTCCCGGAAGGGCTGCAACCCGAAAGGTCGACTCGGGCGATTACTCGCGTTCAGCAGACGTCCAGCCGTCCTGGCTGCTTGCAATGATGCGATTGAACTTCGTACACTGTTAGCACTCGAAGCGCACGAGTGCTAGAGTTTTCCACTTTCAGATTAACACGACACACTTGATGACTCACGCGATTAGTCTGCCATTACACGGTCCCGTCGGCTCCATCGACGAATACCTGTCCACCGTCAACCGGTTTCCCAGGTTATCGGCGGAGCAAGAAAGAGAGCTGGCCGAGCGCTTCCGCGAAGAGGGTGATCTCGATGCGGCACGCCAGTTGGTTCTTGCCAATCTACGCTTTGTCGTATTCATTGCCCGCGGTTACTTGGGGTACGGACTGCCATTTGCCGATCTGGTCCAGGAAGGAACGGTCGGCTTGATGAAGGCGGTGAAGCGGTACGATCCGGCGATGGGCGTCCGCGTCGTCTCGTTCGCTGTACACTGGATTCGTGCGGAGATTCACGAATACATCATCCAAAACTGGCGCATCGTCAAAGTCGCCACCACCAAGGCGCAGCGAAAACTGTTTTTCAATCTGCGCAAGTTGAAAAGCCGTTTCGGCTGGTTTAGTCCGGATGAGGCGCAGGCCGTGGCCGGCGAACTGGGCGTCGACATTGCCGACGTCTACGAAATGGAGAACCGCTTGCTCAATTCCGATGTCGCGATGGACGGTGCTGCGGACGACGGGGAAAGTGAGCGCGACAAAGCCTCCGCCCCGATTCATTATCTGCGGCAGGACAATGCGGATCCTGCTGACGTCCTGGAACGGTCGAACTGGGGCGAATACGAGCAGCGCAGGCTGCAAGCCGCGATCGAAACGCTGGACGCGCGCTCCAGGGATATCGTGGCAAGCCGCTGGTTGACGGAGGAAAAATTGACGCTGCACGATTTGGCGGCGCGGTACAGCGTCTCGGCTGAAAGAATTCGTCAGCTCGAAAACAGCGCGATGACCAAATTGAGAAACGCGTTGAGCGCCGAGCGCTGACGTCCTGCAGCCTTTCGGCTCTGTCATTTTTCCGTATCGCGGTCAACCGGTGATAGCCGCCCGGCATCGACAGTAGTTGCCCGCGATTCGAGATGAAACAGTCGCGACGCGAAAATCATTCCGGAAGCGTCCGTCTCGGGCGCAGACTGGCCGGTTTCACCTAGGCATGAGCCGGGGCCAGGCTCAGTGCATCGCTGCAGCGACTCCGCCAATAAGTGAGTTCCGGCCGGGCCAGAAGATCCCGGCAGAACGCCACCGCCGACGTCAGATGATACTGCGCCTCGCTGTCGAGTTCTTCTCCCAGCCCGAAACGGGACCCGCGTATGCCCAGCAGGAAAGCAGGCGGGGGCGTAGCACGACACACCTGCCGAAACACATGCAGCACCGATGCGGGACTCATGGCATGAGTGGTGTAGCTGTCGTCCTGCGATTCCACCAATTGCCGAAAATCGAATGGCGGAGCGCAGGACACATGGGCATCGGCGAACAGCACTAAGCTACGCCCGGCCAGATCCAAGGCGTGCTCGATTTGCAGTTGGAAGTCGGTCAGAAACTCAATGTCCCCAACCGAACGCTCCGCGAACTCACTTTGCAGCGCTTCCACCAGCCTCGGCCCCAACGCATCGTCCCCCCGGCTTGGGTTGCCAAAGCCGAAGACCAGTATCGGGGACATCTAGCGCTGGATGACGCCTTCGGCATTCTTGACCAAATGATCTACCGGCTGTCCGTCGGCATCGATCAACTCCAGATGCAGTGGCATCTTGCCTAAGGCATGCGTGGCGCAGGACAAACAAGGGTCGTAGGCGCGGATCGCGACTTCAATGCGATTTAACAATCCTTCAGTCAACTCTCGGCCATCGAAGTAGCGATCTGCCACCTGACGGATCGATTCGTTCATCGCCTGGTTATTGTTAGTTGTCGATACGAGGAGATTGGCCTTGACGACGAGATCCTGTTCGTTGATCCGATAGTGATGGAACAGCGTTCCGCGCGGCGCCTCGATCACACCGACGCCTTCGGAACGGCGCTCGCCCCGAGTCACGAGATCGGTTCCCAGAATCTCCGGGTCGAGCAACAGCGATTTGATCTCTTCGGCGGAGTGCAGCGCTTCGATCATCCGCGCCCAGTGGAAAGCCAGCGACCCGTGAACGGGCTGGCCAGCGCCGTAAGCAATAAAAGCTTGTCTCGCTTCCTCGGCCAAAGGGGAGGAGATGAAGTCGCAGTTGTTGACCCGTGCCAGAGGTCCGACACGGTACCAGCCTTGCTGTTTACCGAGCGAGACAATGTGCGGGAACTTCATATACGACCAGGAACGGACCTCTTCACGCAGATAGTCGGTGTAATTCCGATAGTCGACATGGTCGAAGATC
>JALORT010000288.1 GCA_025458755.1 Methylotetracoccus sp. | reverse complement strand
AGTTCCGACAGCCGACCCGGAATGTACGGAGCCTTGGCGATGGACGCCATCAGATTTTCGCGGGTGAAATAATCCCGATAGATATCAAACATGGTCTTAACTCCGCACCACGATCATCGAATTGGCGAGCAACTGCTTGGCGAGAATCTCCGTGGTCACCTCGTTGTAACCCTGCACCGCCTGATCTAGGCTCAGCGGCGATACACATCCGGTCAGCGCGCAGCAAATCGACAACGCGAAAGCACGCAGAGCACGCTCGCGTTGTTTCGGCCGTGCGCGTTGGTCCGTACAATCGGGCGACGTGCGGCAGTTCGTGCTGCCGGCCTTTCGGCAGGAGAAAGTCGTCGGGAGGATACCGCCGGGAATTGATGGCCGGGTTACCGAGATCGCGGGATGTTTGTCCAATCGCTTCATACTGCATCCGATTCGCGGGTCATGCCGACAATCGCCGAAGTTGACGTTGCAGGCCATTCCAACGCGGACCGGTTTCCGTCTTCCGGCATGCCCGTAGGCGGGTATCCTAGTGCCGCTTTACCCCTGGCCGGACGGCGGATGCAGTCTAGCAAAATAACGGATTTTTCACATGCGCGAAGGGCGCGGCGTATTCCGTGGAGTGCGACGGCTTCTGCGCCGGGCCGACCCACAAAAGCGGATTTGGTGCATGGCGGGCGGATTCTGCCGTCTCATTCTTGCCGGGGACCTTCCGAGTGACTTTCGGTTCGCTGGCGCCGCTTGTCTTCTTTCCCTTCTGGTTTTTTCTGTTTCGAGAAACCGGTCTTTTTTCTTCAGGGTTCCATCTCGTCGACGAGCATATGATCGTGGAGATGGTTGCCGATCTCGCCGCACCGGACGCCAGCCTCGCCGAGGTGATTCGGAAGTGGGTTGCGATAGACATGGGCGAGGGGCGGTTTCGGCCCTTGTACTACGCGAGCCGGGTGCTGCGGGCGGAATTTTTCGGCCTGCGCTGGCAGGACTGGATAACCTGGAATGCCGTGGCGGCGGCCTCGGCCGGCGCGGCTTTGTTCGTGTTCGGCAGACTGCTTGGCTTGACCGGGCTGCTGTCACTGGCCTTGGCTGCGATGTCGACGCTCGGCCGGCCTGCGACGGTCTGGTGGCGGCTCGGGACACCGGAAACCGAAGGGAATTTATTGGTGGCTCTTGCGCTAATGCTGATGACGCTGGCGCTGGTCACGCGGCGACATCGTGCTGGGTGCGAGCGCTTGGCGTTCGTTCTGGCGGTGCTGGCCTCGCTGACCAAGGAGGGGATGATCATATATCTGCCGGCCATCGCCGCCATGCGCGCGTTGCTGCCCTGCTGGCTGTATGGAACGCCGCTCAGATCAGCCGTCAGCGAGGCGCGGCTATTTATCACCGCTCTCGGGCTGGTTGCGGTCGTCGAGCTGACGGTGTTGACGCTGGCTGTGGGGACCGCAGGAACTGGCTACGCCGGACTCGATGCGGCAAGTTTCGACCCAAGCCGGCTGTGGGCGAGCATCAAGGCCGTGAATCGTGTGACGGGGCTGCGGCTAGCGGCAGCCGCTTCGGTAGGGCTGCTGGGAATGTCCTTGATCCATTTGCGGACGGATGGCCGAGCGCTGCGGCGCCGGCTGCTGATGATCTGGCTCGTGTTCCTGATAGCTGCGTTACCGCAGGTGTTGCTGTACTCGAAGTCGGGATGGGCCGATCACTATTTCAACCCGCTGGTGATCAGTGGCGCGCTGCTGCTGATGCTGTCGGTCGACAGCCTGAGGCCGATTCAACGGTGGTTGTATCTCGTTTTTGTGCTGCTGGTGCTTTTCCAGATCAATGACCGGTTCAAGTGGACGGTACGGCACGCTCGGGAATACGCGGCCGACGGAACGGCACTGCAAGGGCTGCTCGCTGCGGCCGAAAGTTGTGTTCCGTCGCACGCACCGCTGTTGTTGGTGGCGAACCCGCGGGTCCATTACGAGGAAGCGTTCTCGCTTCGTACCTTTCTGATGATGAAAGAAGCGGGGGGGCAAGTCCATCTGGCGACGGTCGGTAGTGCAGGGTCCCAGATCGTCTCGGATGCGCTCGCGGACAAAGAGCAGAGCCGGGCTTTTCTCAGTGCGCAAACCTTGGAGCAATACTATTTCCTGGGTCAAACGCTGCCGCGGATGCACCAGACCTGGAACGGCCCGCCTGCCGCGATCCTCGTGCTGTCTCCGGAGAGCCTCTTGGACGCCTTTCTCCGCGGCACTTCGGCTTGGCTCAGGCCGGAGCGCTATCACCACACCGATTACGAGATATCCGGCGTTCGGATGCGTTTGATGTGCCTGGACTGACAGCGAGCTCGTCCATTCGCTGCTGGCGCTGGCGGGCGGGGTCTTTGCTCCGTACAGCGTGGCGGTTGGAGCGGGTGATGGGAATCGAACCCACGCCATCAGCTTGGGAAGCTGAGGTTCTACCATTGAACTACACCCGCGGCACAGCTTGGCGCCGCGACCGGCGGAGACGGCACATGCGCCGGTCGCGGCCGTCATTCTAAACAGTCCGCCCGAGGTGCTGCAACACCCACCCAACGGCGGCCTTATCATACTGCCTGCTGGTTGAGGCTTGATTCGACCTTCGGATGCTGCAATAGTCGATGCCTGATAGCCGGGGCGCATCGCCGCTCGAAGACGTCTCCGGTGCCGCTGTCAACGCGAGACTGACAGGCGGGTGTGTCACGCCGGATGGGTCGCGTCAGGTTCCTGAACGCGCTGAACTCCGGTAGGGCTGCGGCAAGCGCGCCACAGAGGCACCACCAAGCAGGCACGCGTCAGGCGGTCACTTGCGGCCGCACGCAGGAGGTGACCGGAATCATGGGACAAGAGATCAGCGGTACGACCTTCTCGGCTTCGGATGCCGCGGAATTTGTGCGGCGCTTGGCCAACGAAACGGCTTTGTTGCGCCAATGGCTCGATGCCGGCCGCATGTCTAGCGGCGGTCCCCTTGTAGGATGCGAGCTGGAAGCTTGGCTGGTTGATCGCGACATGAATCCGGCGCCGGTTAACCGCGAATTCCTCGCTCACTTGGACGACCCGGCGTCCAGTCCCGAGCTGGCCAAGTTCAACGTCGAATTCAACACCGATCCGGTGCGGCTGACGGGGGCGATTCTGACCGATCTCGAACGACAACTGGACCGCATTTTGACGAAAGCCCGCCGCGCCGGTGACGCACTCGACGTGAATGTGCTGCTGATCGGCATTCTGCCGACGCTTCAGGACGCGCAGCTCATTCCGGGCAATCTATCGGAGCTGAACCGGTATCGGGCGTTGAACGAGCAAGTGTTGATGTCGCGGATGGGCCAGCCGGTGCGCTTGAATATTACCGGCCGGCAGCCGCTGGTCAGTGTGCATCACGACGTCATGTTGGAGGCCGCAACCACATCGTTTCAGCTCCATTGGCAGGTTCCGGCCGCCGATGTCGCCGCTTATTATCATGCGTTGTTGATGGCATCGGCGGCGATCGTTGCGGCCGGCGCCAATTCACCTTTTCTGTTCGGACACGATTTATGGGCGGAAACTCGAATCCCTCTGTTTGAGCAGGCTATTCCGGTGGGAGGCTATCAGAGCGCTGCGCGTGGCCCGTTGCACCGCGTCGGTTTCGGTACCGGGTGGATCAGGAGATCTATCGGCGAGGTTTTTGACGAAAATCTGCAGCATTTTCCGGTATTGTTGCCGCAGTTGTTCGACCTGGACATCGCCGGGTTCGCGCATCTACGCCTGCATAATGGAACGATCTGGCGCTGGAACCGACCGTTAATCGGCTTCGACGAGGACGGGACGCCGCACATTCGCCTTGAACATCGCGTGATGCCGGCCGGCCCCAGTGTCCCGGATATGGTCGCCAACGCCGCCTTCTTGTTCGGACTGGTCGAAAGTCTGGCGTCGGACAGCAGAGAGCCCTCCGTGCAGTTCGCCGAGGTCAGAGATAATTTCTACCTCGCCGCCCGGAATGGTTTGAACGCGCGGCTCGTCTGGCGGGGCGAACATGTTCTCGCTTCCTCGCT
>JALORT010000287.1 GCA_025458755.1 Methylotetracoccus sp. | reverse complement strand
GACCCGCCGTAGCCGCGGAAGGGCCCCCGAAGGGCCACGCCATGCGGCAGCGGTGCAGATGGTGCGACATAGCGCGTTCCAATCGTCGCAATAGGTTTTCCGGCAGGAAATTCATTGCCGGAGTGCCGATAAATCCGGCAACGAAAGTGTTGGCAGGCCGTTCGTACAGTACCTTCGGTGTCGCTACCTGCTGTAATTTGCCAGCGCTCAGCACCGCGATGCGGTGCCCCATCGTCATCGCTTCGACTTGATCATGCGTGACATAGATCATCGTGGTGCCAGTGCGGCGCTGCAAGTCAACGATTTCCGTACGCACCTGACCCCGCAGTTTCGCATCCAGGTTGGACAGCGGTTCATCCAGCAAGAAAACCGTGGGCTCTCGGACTAACGCCCGACCCATCGCCACGCGTTGCCGCTGCCCCCCGGAAAGTTGTTTCGGCAGACGGTCAAGCACCTCGTTCAAATCCAGCAACTCCGCTGCGCCGGCGATACGGCGCAGGCGTTCCGCGCGGTCGAGTTTTCGCATTTTCAGCGGGAACTCCAGATTGCCGCGTACGCTCATGGTCGGGTAGAGCGCATAGTCCTGGAAGACCATCGCGATGTTCCGTTGCTGCGGGCTCAGATCATTCACGATGCGCCCGCCGATGCGGATCGTTCCGCTGTCGGCCTGCTCCAGTCCGGCGAGCAGTCTCAGCAGTGTTGATTTTCCGCAGCCGGAAGGGCCGACGAGAACGAGCAGTTCGCGCTCCTCGACCCGCAGACTGAAATCGGTCAGCGCCCGAAATCCGTTCGGATACGTCTTGCCCACGCACTCGAAGGCTACGCTGGCCATACCGCTCAGTCCAAGAAGTTTTCGTACCCGAGCATTTCCAGCACCGGCCTGACGATCGGATCCGCGGCAAATCGTTTCTGGATCGCGTGGCCGGCGAGATGATCGGCCAGGGCGACCAGAATCATCCCCTGGTTCAGGCAAAGATGAATGTAGGCCACTTCGCCGCTCTTCGGGTCGACCGCATCGTAGAAGCCGAATTCTCCATAGAGCGGAAACCGCTCGGCCAGGCGCCGCAAGTTGTTGGTCGCTGCTTCCGGTTCCTTGAGCAGGGCCAAGGCCGCCGCGTGCGGCGTCACGATACCCTCCTTGTAGCCTGCCGTGCCCAGTAACTTGACGCCGTATTCAACGTACCGGTCGGACCCCGGCGTTGAACTGGGAGACATGCCCCAGACCGGATAATTCAAGTCCTCGAGGGCATACCGGCGGTGAATTTCGGTATGGATGGCTCCGTTGCGCCCCAAGCTTTTCGGTGCGTAGCGCTGCTCATCCAGCACCAGCACCGGCATCAGCGCCTCGAACAGACTGCCGCCCCAAGACGGGACATAACGCAGCCTTTTCCACTCGTAGTAACCGCCGGTCCAACGGAATCCATGGCTCGTCTTCTCCCGCCGATTTCTCGGCTCACGCATCTGCCAGGTAAATTCGGCCGGCAGTGTCCGTGTCATGGCAAACCAGTGAGCTTTCTCCACGTCGCCTCTGCCAATCGCGATCAAACTGCCGATCCGGGATTCGGCATAGAGCGTGCCGTAGTGATAGGGCGAACGCTGGTCCGTGTCGACGTAGTAGCCGTGCGACATCAGCTTCGACGCCGGATCGTAGAAGAATCGATAGTTCCCCTCATCGATCAGACGCGTACTTCGCTCCGCGAGTGCCGGAAAGGTCTGGCGGATCACCATCAGCCCGGCGGTCAGCCAGGACGAGTCGACGAAAGACAGGAAATGGCTGGTCCGCTCAAGCGTCGTGGTGTTGTAGTAGTTGAAGAAAAAGCCGTGCGACCGCTCCAGCCGCTCCAGGGTCGTCAGCGTCGCGGTAAGCCGCTCGACCGCTTGGGCCTCGTCGATCAGTTTTAACTCATAGGCCGAGACCACCGCGAGTAGATGGAACCCGATATTGGTGACGCTGGTGTAATCGCCGATCTTCGCTTGATCCAGTGACACATCGCCCTTGGAGTAAATGACACGATCCAGCGGCAGTCCATGGTCGCGATCGGTCAGCGCATCCAGACCGCGCCAGGTGTCGCCGGCAAGCCGACGAAGGAATGCCCCGTTGTCGCGCGGCAGTGTCTTGGGATCGACGAGGGCCTGTGAAGGCCAACCATTCAGCCGCGCCCGAAGATGCGGCTTAGCCGCTAATTCGCCCCCCAGCGACTGCTCCCAGGCCTGTTTCCGGGGAGGTTGCAACTGCTCCGCTTCGGGCGGCCGGGGGGCCTCCAGCCTCAGCAACTCGATGTCGTCGATGAAATAAGCCCCCTTTCGTACCGCGGGACCCCGGTTGTTCAGCACGAACCCGAAGGAGTCCAGCGCATGCCAGTCATTAATCCCCATCAACTGCCGCAACGGAACGACCACTTGCTGCCATTGGTCGCCGATGCGGGAGACGGTCCAGTGGTCCTGCTGCCACACGCCGGCCGTTGACGGATCGGGGCGCCGGAACTCGATCTGGATTTGGGGTTCGAATCCCACTGCCCCGTCGCCTTTGATCCAGAAGCTCACATGATCGTATTCCGAAGCATCAAGGCCCATCAGATTCAGGGTCAATTCGAACTTTTCACCGGCGGGTTTACCGTCCTCCGCGGGAGACGGTTCGGGTAACCGGTAACTGAGGCGGACGGATTGAGGCCCGCCGCCGGGCCGGTCGGAAGCGACCTGCTGGTAGCGGAAGCCGAAATCGGATTCTAAGGGGATGCGCTGCCAGCCGAGAGCCATGGGGTGGCCCGCCGGTTGTTCGAAATCGGCCACGGTCCATCGCTTCAAGACCTCCTTGCCCGCAATCAGGGGTTCCTGTCCAGCAGATTCGAACGCGATCAGTGCCAGGACCAGAGTCCAGATGAGCCGAATTGCCATGTGCCTCGCGTTTGAGTTTGGGTGCCGGTCAGGTGCCGCGGAAACACGGCGAAAACCGCTCACCGCGTCGCGGGCACAAGGATAGAGGATCGTCTCCCGTCTCTCAATTCCGCGCTCTGCGCTGCGGGCCGCCGTGGTACAGTCTAAACCCGTCAGCCCCTGGGGCGAACCATGTCCAATCGACGCCAAGAACCCGCCGAATGCCGCCGCCTTGCCTGTGCATGGCGGGTGAAAGCGCTCGCCGGCTTGATGCTACTGGCTCCGATGTGGGGGTGTGATTTGAATAAGGAACACGACGGGACTCGCGTCGCGTTCTGGGCCATGGGTAGGGAAGGCGAGGCGGTTCAGGCGATGCTTCCCGAATTCCGGCGGCGCTACCCGGACATCGAGATTTCGGTGCAGCAGATTCCCTGGAATGCGGCCCACGAGAAGCTGCTGACCGCCTATGTTGGGGGTCACCTTCCGGATGTGTTTCAACTCGGCAACACCTGGATTCCGGAGTTCGTCGCGATCGCCGCACTCGAAGATTTAAGCCGTCGCTTTCAGGGCTCGCTCCCGGAAGCAGATTTCTTTAGCGGCATCCTCGAAACGAATCGACTCGACGAGGCGATCTACGGGGTCCCCTGGTATGTGGATACCCGTCTGTTGTTCTACCGAACGGATCTGTTGCAGCAGGCGGGCTTCAACGGGCCGCCGCGGACCTGGCCGCACTGGTGGGCGGCCCTGCGGCGCCTCAAAGCCGACGCAGGAGCGGGACAACACGCTATCTTGCTTCCCGTCAACGAATGGCAGCCGCCGGTCATCCTCGCACTGCAACTCGGTGCAACGCTGCTGCGCGATGGAGGGCGGTATGGCGACTTCCAGAGCGCGGCTTTCCGCGAGGCCTTCTCCCGTTATCTGGAGATTGCTGCCGGCAGAGTTGGCGGGCCGCTGGACCACGGCACCGCTGCCGGCGCCGGGGCCGACAGCAGATTATCCGGGCGTATCGATCGCCGGCGGTGCGAGTTTGGTGCTAGCCAAGGAATCAAGGAACAAGGAAGCCGCATGGAAGCTGATCGAATTCCTCGCCGAACCGGCCCAGCAGCTTGAGTTCTACCGCCAAACCGGGGATCTGCCGCCGCGGAAGACGACATGGGAGGCGGCAGAACTGGCGGCGGACGCGGAGGCGCAGGCGTTCCGTATCCAGTTGGAGCACGTGCTGCCCTTGCCGAAAATCCCGGAATGGGAACGAATCGCCGCCAAGATCTCGCACTATGCCGAGCGGGCGATTCGGGGTGAACTCACAGCGGGCCAGGCCTTGCAGAGCCTCGATCACGACGTCGACACAATTCTTGAAAAACGTCGCTGGCTGCTGGAACGGGCGCCAGATTGACTCAAGGACGCGGTGTGTCATGCCTTGGCGCCTCGCCGAATTCGACGGCCAGCGGCAACCCTACGTAGCCGAGGCCAATGATGCCGATACGGGTGTTTTGCAAGTCCATCTGGATACTCTCAGCGGTCAACGGTCAGTCTTCGGGGGGTTTACGCTCATAGCGCGTAGGTATCGACGTTTCAGTCGTTTTCAACGAGTAGCACATGTGGTGGTAGCCGGACCCTGCAAAGCTCACCCGGTTCGGGTCGATCCCAACCCGCGCCTTCCGGCGCACATCGCTGCAGCCCCAATGCTCCGGGCCGCCGGAGCCAAACCCGCCTTCGTTGGGTACAGTGATCGCCGCAAACCCGTGGATGCTCGACATCTCCCACGCCACAAATGAGCTCAAACCCTCGGGTTCCCGTCCAGTCCATCCGTATCGTTCAGCACCCCCTTATCGAGATGCCGGATGCAGTGCGCGCGGTCGGCGGCCCGCTGGTCATGCGTGACCATGATGATGGTCTTATTCAGATCCCGGTTCAGGTCTTCCAGCAGGCGAAGAATTTCCTCGGCCGAAACACGGTCCAGGTCTCCGGTCGGCTCGTCGGCGACGATTAGCGTGGGGTCGACGATCAACGCCCTGGCGATCGCCACACGCTGTTGCTGGCCGCCCGAAAGCTCGGAGGGATAATGCTGGCGACGGTCGGACAGCGATACCAGGTCCAACGCCAGATCGACCTGCTCCCGGCGTTCTCGACGCGACAACGACGTCAGCAACAGCGGTAATTCGATGTTTTCTTGTGCCGTCAGTGCCGGCATCAGATTGTAGAACTGAAAGATGAAGCCGACATTCGCGGCG
>JALORT010000286.1 GCA_025458755.1 Methylotetracoccus sp. | reverse complement strand
CGGAAGTTTATCTACCCGGCGCCGGCTGGAAGGGATTCGATCCCACCTCCGGTCAAGTGGTCGGCAACGACCACATCGCCGTGGCCGTGAGCCGGCATCCCGAATGGGTACCTCCCGTATCCGGCTCGTTTCTCGCCGCCACCCCCCAGTCGCCTCGGATGCACGTCGCCGTTCAGGTGGTGGAAATCCAAGCGTAGCAACGGCCAATATGAAAATACTGCCATTCAACGGCATCATTTCCTGGCTTTGTCGGATACTCCGTACCACCGGTAAAAGCCCTGCTTGGCCACCTCGACCATCACCAGATAGACTACCACCATCCCGGCCAGGATGGCATAGAACTGGGCGGGCGGCGGCACGAAGCCGAAATACGTTCCTAACGGGGTAAATGGGAGTACAGCGCCGATCGCCACCACCGCGAGGGACGTCGCCACCAGGAGCGGATGGGCGCGGCTTTTGAAGGGGTTGCCGCGAGTACGGATGATGAAGATCACCAATACTTGGGTGGACAGGGACTCGACGAACCAGCCGGTTTGGAACAGCGTTTCGTTGGCCTTCAGCACGGTCAGCAGGATATAGAACGTCAGGAAGTCGAACGCCGAACTGATGGGGCCGATCGCGAGCATGAAATCGCGGATAAAGTTCATGTCCAGGACGTGTGGCTTGCGCAGGTCCTCGGGATCCACTTGATCCAACGGGATCGGGACTTCGGAGATATCGTACAGAATGTTGTTGAGCAGGATCTGGGTCGGCAGCATCGGCAGGAAGGGCAGGAAGAGCGCGGCGCCGGCCATGCTGAACATGTTGCCGAAGTTGGAACTGGTGCCCATCATGATGTACTTCATGATATTGCCGAAGGTGCGCCGGCCTTCCAGCACGCCGTCGTGCAGGACGTGCAGGTCCCGATCCAGCAGGATCATGTCGGCCGCTTCCTTGGCGACATCGACCGCCGAATCCACCGACAGGCCCACATCCGCCGAGTGCAGCGACGGCGCGTCGTTGATGCCGTCGCCCAGATAGCCGACCACATGCCCACGGGCCTTGAGCGCGAGGATCACCCGGTCTTTCTGCGAGGGGTTGACCCGGCAAAACAGATTGGCTTTTTCCACTCGGGCCCGCAAGGCCTGGTCATCCATCTGTTCGATCTCCTTGCCGGTCAGCACCCCCGTGACCGGAATGTTCAACTGGGCGCAGACATGCTGGGTCACCCGTTCGCTATCGCCGGTCACGATCTTGACCGTCACCCCGCTCTCCTCGAGCGCGGCGAGCGCGGCGCTGGCGCTTTCCTTGGGCGGATCGAGGAATCCCGCAAAACCCGCGAACACCAGTTCCGTTTCGTCGCCGACGACGGCATGGGGATGATCCAGCGGAACTTGGCGCCAGGCGATGCCCAATACGCGGAACCCCTCTGTTTCGAGGGCGTTATGCTGCTCGTGAATCCGCTCCAGGACCGCCTGATCGACCGGACTCTGGAGTTCCGCCCCTCGTTCTTCGTAATGCGTGCAAAAACCCAGGATTTCATCGGGTGCGCCCTTGACCACCAGCCATCGGGTCTCGCCGTTATCCAGGAGCACGGATACGCGCCGCCGTTCGAAGTCGAACGGGACTTCGTCGATCTTCTTCCAGGCGCTCACGTCGATGTTTTCGTGGGCCAGGATCGCCTCGTCGAGCGGGCTCTTGAGGCCGGTTTCGAAGAAGCTGTTGAGATAGGCGAGTTCCAGCACCCGCTCGCTCGGTTTTCCTTGCGCGTCCACATGCTGCTCCAGCCTGATCTTCGCCTCGGTCAGCGTGCCGGTCTTGTCCGTGCACAGGACGTCCATCGACCCCAGGTTCTGGATGGCGGCCAAGCGTTTGACGATCACTCGTTTCTTCGCCATGTGCAGCGCGCCCCGCGACAAGGTGACCGACACCACCATCGGCAGCAGTTCCGGCGTCAGGCCCACCGCGAGCGCCACGGCAAACAGGAAGGAGTCCAGCCAGGGCTTGTGCATGAGGGCGTTCACCAGCAGCACGAACAGTACCAGCAGGACGGTGAGGCGCATGATGAGCAGGCCGAAGCGGTGCGTGCCGATCTCGAAGGCCGTCGGCGGCGACTGGCGGGTCAAACTGTCGGCGATGGCGCCGATGGCGGTGCCGGTCCCGGTTTTGACCACCCGCATCCGGGCGCTGCCACTGATGACGGTCGTGCCCATGAACACCGCGTTGGCGGCATCCTGCAGATCGGTCGCATCGGCGGCCAGCGCACCCGGACGTTTCTCGACCGGATAAGGTTCTCCGGTCAGCAGTGCCTGTTTGACGAAGAGATCGCTCGCTTCCAGCACCCAACCGTCCGCCGGAACCATATCGCCGGCGGAGAGCACGGCGAGGTCGCCGGGGACCACGTCGGTCACCGGCACCGCCAACGGCTTGCCGTCGCGGATCACCCTGGCCCGCACCGATACCGAGTGGCGCAAGCTTTCCGCCGCTTTACCGGCGCGGTGCTCCTGGACGAAATCCAGCGTGACGCTGAACAGCACCATCACCGTGATGATGAGAAAGTTGGTTATTTCGCCGGTCAAGGCGGAAATCGCGCTGGCCACCAGGAGGAGGATGACCAGAGGATTCTTGAAGCGGGAGAGGAATTGCAGCCATAGGGGCCGTTCCGGGTGATCGCGAAACAGATTGGGACCAAATCTGGCGAGCCGAGAACGGGCTTCGGCACCGGATAAGCCCGCCGCATCGGTAGCCAGTTCGGCCTGGGGTTCCGCGAGGGGTTGCAGCCACCACGGTTTGTGATCCGAAACGTCCGACATCACATGGCCCTGTTATGAATGAGGCGCTTTGAGGCGCTTTAGAGCAGTTATAGGCTACCAACGACGAATCCGGTCGACAGTGTCTTCAAGCCTCCAGGGGGCGTTCCAGAACCACCCGGAACGCTTCCGCGTTGTGGCTGAGAAAGGCATAGGCCGAACCCCAGAGATAGATTCGGAAGCGACGGTAGAGCGCATCGCCCCAACGGCGGATGATTTCATCCCGGGCGGCCTCCAGATTCTCGGCCCAGGCCTTGCAGGTAAGGAAATAACTGTGGCGATCATTGTGAACCGCCAGCACGTCCATCGGGGTCTTGGCGGCCGCGGTCAGGAAGTCGTGCAGGCAGAGAAAGGCATGGTCCGCCGGAAAGATGTAGCGGGCGATGAAGGTGGGCTTGGAATACTTTTCCCGGATCGCGCTGGCGTCGAGATAGACGCGTCCGCCCGGCTTCAGCAACCGCTGGAACTGCCGCAGCACGGCCGGATAATCGGGAAGGTGTTCCATTACCCCCAGAATGACCATCGCATCGTAGGGTTCGGGCGAGGCATACGCCAAAAAGTCCTGGTTCACCACCCGGCAGGGCAGTTGGCGCCGCTGAATCAAGTCCGCTAAAAACGCCTCCGACTGGCGGGAAATCGTCAGGGAGGTGACCTGAATGCCGCGCTGTCCGGCATATTCCGTGAAGCTACCCCAGCCGCCACCGACATCCAGAACACGATCTCCCGGCTTCAGCCGACAGGCGTCGATCGCAAAATCCAGCTTGCGGCGCTGCGCCGTCTCCAGCGCTTCATCATCGCGTTCGAACACGGCCTGCGAATAACAGCGGGTTGGGTCCAGGAACTGGAGATAAAACTCGTTGGCAAAGTCGTAGTGAGCCGCGATGGCCTGCTGGTCGGTCGGTATCCGCCCGATGAACCACGGTGCGATCCGCCGCCACAAATAGTGCAGTGGGTGACGATCACTCAACGCTCGCCGGAGGCTGATGAACCCCAGCATATCGCCCACGATGTCCAGGCTTCCGTTCATATACGCTTCACAGATGCTCACTTCATCCAACCGGCGCAAAGCTTCCAAACCCTTGTGATCCTTCACTGAAATCTTCACTGTGGGTTCGTCTTCTCCAAAGCGATAAGTTTGGCCTCCCCATAACCGAATTTCCAAAGGGATTTGGACCTGACCGCCGGAATTGTGCCTCCTCATGCAACTGTCAGGACTCGCCAGGCCGCCATTTTGCTCGCCGCAAGCGCGGGTCCTCAGTCATCAAATGTACTCGTCAGTTTTACAAACCCAAAAAAAGCTTAACCGAAACATCAGGCACCTTCAGTACGGTATCGCACATAAGATCGCGGTTCAATGAGGCCTCCCGTGGAGACCACCCGTCGAAGGAATGAAGGCTCCAGCAAGACCGCCGCGGGAAGGGGATCAAACCATCTGCCGCAGCACATACGGCAGGATGCCGCCATGCTGGTAATAGCGGACCTCCTGCGGCGTATCGATGCGCAGGGTGACGGCGAACGCTTTCACCGCACCGTCCGCGGCCTTGGCCGTGACGGTCACGTCGCGTCCGCTCGCCAAACCGCCCGCCAGCAGGGCGGCGACCCCTTCGATATCGAAGACTTCTTCGCCGGTGAGACCCAGCGCCGCCGCATGCTCGCCGGGCTTGAACTCCAGCGGCAGAATGCCCATGCCGACCAGATTCGAGCGGTGGATGCGCTCGTAGCTCGCCGCGAGCACCGCCCGCACGCCGAGGAGCAAGGGTCCCTTGGCCGCCCAGTCGCGCGACGAGCCCGAGCCGTACTCCTGGCCGGCGATCACGATCAACGGCACGCCGTCCCGGGCGTAGCGCAGAGACGCATCGAAGATGCTCATCACGTCCCCCGACGGTAGATGACGGGTGACGCCGCCCTCGGTGCCGGGCGCGAGCCGGTTGCGCAGGCGCACGTTCGCGAAGGTGCCACGCACCATGACCTCGTGGTTGCCGCGCCGCGCGCCGTAGGAA
>JALORT010000285.1 GCA_025458755.1 Methylotetracoccus sp. | reverse complement strand
GCTCCTCACGCTTCAGAATCGGCAGACAGTAAAAGTGGGGTCTGACTCCGCCGGCGAGCAGCGCATTGCGGTTGTACCTAAGGTGGTGTGCCGTGATCGTTGCGGCCACGGTGGCTGGCGCACTCCGCACGAAGTCCACCGCATCGCGCGTGGTGACGTGTTCGAAACTGATCCGCAAGGCCGGAAAGCGGCGGGTCATGGGCTCCAGTTCGGCGTCGATGAACGCCTTCTCCCGGTCGAAGATGTCGACCGCGGTCGCGGTGACCTCGCCGTGAACCATCAGCGGCACATCGTGTCGTTCCATGGCTTCCAGGATCGGGTAGATGCGTTCCAGCGAGCGGATCCCGGCTTCCGAATGCGTGGTGGCGCCAGCGGGATACAACTTGAAGCCCAGAATCCACGGTTCGTCCGCCACGCGGCGAACCTCGTCGATGGCGGTCGCTTCGGTCAGGTACAGCGCCATCAGCGGATCAAAGTCCAAGTCGGGAGGCACGTTTTGGAGTATTCTGGCCCGATAGGCGAGAGCGTCCGTGACTCGTGTCACGGGCGGCCGGAGATTTGGCATCACCAGCGCTCGCGCGAACTGTTCCGCCGTATGCTGAACCGTCCGAATCAGAACATCCCCGTCGCGCAGATGGACGTGCCAGTCGTCAGGACGGCGGAGTGTGTAGGTTTCCATGGCGTTGCGGGCGAAGTGGGTCGGCTGATTGATGCTGTTCCATCTTAAGCGCTTCCCGGCCGTTCGCAACCGTTATGCTTGAAAAGTTCCGTGACGGCCCCAGATGGTCACGGGAATGAATCGTCTTGTTGGAGTAACAGACCCATGCCCATTTACGAATACCAATGCCGCTCCTGTGGTCACGAGTTTGAGACCATCCAAAAAGTGACCGACGCTCCCATGCGGCAGTGTCCCTCCTGCGGTCAGCCGGAGTTAACCAAGCTCGTGTCCGCGGCCGGCTTCCGCTTGAAAGGAGGAGGGTGGTACGAAACCGATTTCAAGGCCGGCACCGAGAAGAAGCGCAATCTCGCCGGCAGCGGAGAAGCGGCCGGCGGTGACGGACAAGGGGGCAGCGAGAAAAGCACCACAGCAACCGAAAAGCCGGCGGCGGCTTCCGGCGAGAAAACGACGGGTGCCGCGAGTTGAGTGGGACCAGTTCAAGCGGGTCTCGGAATCTTGCGCAAGCTCAGGAATAGACCCCGCAACGAAGCCCGCCGGCCGTTCAGGGAGCAGCACCCGAGCTAATGGCACGGTGCGATCCTTTTGCCCCTTCCCATCGTGACGGGTTAGCACCTCCCGTTCGAAGTTCAAATCCTGCACAGCCGCAGTTGCAAGTACTTGACGAGTCGGAGGCCGGCGCCATAGAGCGCTCAACCGCTAAATCCTAAATCATAAGGCAGCGCGCCAGGCAGCGAATCATGCGGTTCACCTCCGGCCGTCACCGCACGACCGCAATGTATTTCCTCCGTCTGGCTCTGAGCACGCTGTCGACGTTGCCGAATTCCTTAGCGTATGGTTGAAGAGGAACGCCAAAGCATTCAACGCATGATTCTGCTCAATGCCGCCACCTTGTTTTCGACGGCCAGAAAATTACAAACGCTTACACCTCATTGCTCACGCTTCGGTAGGTTCGACTTTCCGGGATGACCGCCTTATCATTCGAAGGCTGTCCACTCCGCGTCCGAAGTTCCCCCCGATTTATGGATGTATCGATCGCCGCACTGTTCGGTTCCGGTCTGAAGCTCATGGTCATTGGCATGGGTACCGTCTTCTTTTTTCTCATGCTGCTGGTCGGGGTCATAGACCTTACTTACCGCGTCATGAAGCGTTTCGCGAATCCAGACTCCGCGCACGGCCCATCGGCCAAACCGGCAGGAGATCCGAGTGCTAGCGAGGATCGAGAGCTCGTCGCCGTGATTACGGCCGCGATCCATCGTTACGAGCAGTCCTAGTTTCAATATCAAGGAGTTTCGGATGGCAAGTTCATTAGGCATCACCGAAGTTGTGCTTCGGGACGCGCATCAGTCGCTGTTGGCGACACGCCTGCGGCTGGCAGACATGCTGCCGATCTGCGAAAAGCTGGATCGGGTTGGCTTCTGGTCGGTGGAAGGCTGGGGCGGCGCGACTTTTGATGCCTGTATTCGGTATCTCGGTGAAGATCCTTGGGAGCGACTCCGTCAGCTGAAGAAGGCGCTGCCGAACACCCGCATGCAGATGCTGCTGCGGGGCCAGAATCTGCTCGGTTACCGGCATTACGCCGACGATCTGGTGCAGGCTTTCGTCGAGCGTGCGGCCGCAAACGGCGTCGACGTGTTCCGTATCTTCGATGCGCTGAACGACCACCGGAATTTCAGGAAAGCGATCGAGGCGACAGTCGGCTTGGGCAAACACGCACAGGCCGCCATTTCTTACACGGTCAGTCCGGTGCACACGGTGGAAACGTGGGTGGATCTGTCGAAGCGCCTGGAGGACATGGGCGCGCACTCGATCTGCATCAAAGACATGGCCGGGCTGTTGAAGCCCTATGTCGCCGAGGAGTTGGTCGGCCGGATGAAACAGGCATTGGCCGTCCCTGTGCACATGCAGTGTCACGCCACAACAGGACTCAGCGTCGGCGCGATCTTGAAAGCGGTCGAAGCAGGCCTCGACAACGTGGATACCGCCATCTCGTCGATGAGCATGACCTACGGCCACAGTCCGACCGAAACGATTGTGGCGACGTTCGCCGGGCGTGATCGCGACACCGGTCTTGACATCAAGCTGCTCGAGGAGATCGCGCTTTATTTCCGGGAGGTTCGCAAGAAATACGCGAAATTCGAGGGCAGCCTGAAGGGAGTGGACAGCCGTATCCTGGTCGCGCAGGTGCCAGGGGGCATGCTGACCAACATGGAGAGTCAGTTGAAGGAGCAGGGCGCGTTGTCGAGGATGGATGAAGTGCTCGAAGAGATTCCCATGGTCCGTGAAGATCTCGGGTATATCCCGCTCGTCACTCCAACGTCACAGATCGTCGGCACGCAAGCGGTCATCAACGTGCTTTCCGGCGAGCGTTACAAGACGATCGCGAAAGAAACTGCAGGGATCCTCCGCGGCGAGTACGGGGCGACGCCGGCACCGGTCGACGCGGGATTGCGGCAGCGCGTTCTTCAGGGCGCCGCCCCGATTACCTGCCGGCCGGCGGACCTTCTGGAGCCGGAACTGCAGCGGCTGACTTTCGAACTGCAGAAGCTGGCGGAGCCGCTTGGCGTGCAGCTGGCCGATCCGATGATCGATGATGTGCTGACCTATGCCATGTTTCCCCAGGTCGGCTGGCGCTTCCTCCAGCATCGGGGAGACCCCGCCGCATTCGAGCCGCTTCCCGGAAGCGATGCCCCGGCTGAAAGGCCGGTCGTGTGCGCTACCGGCGTTGCGCAGACCGGCGTCAGGAATTACGCCGTTCGTGTCAACGGTCACTCCTACCAGGTGGAAGTGGCTCCGGGGGGCGAGGTGAACTCGGTGCAGCCGGGCCGGACATCGCCGGTCGTGGCACTTGCTAGCGGGGGTGAGTCGGTGAGTGCGCCTATGGCCGGCCACATCCTTCGGATTGCCGTCACGGAGGGCCAGACGGTGGCTTCGGGCGAAGTGGTCGTCGTGATGGAGGCGATGAAGATGGAGACGGAAGTCCGTGCCCGCTCCGGTGGCAGAGTCACAGCGGTTCGGGTAAAGCCCGGTGACAGTGTGGCGCTGAATGATGTGCTGGTGATGCTGGGCTGAAGACGGTACAAACCGATGGGGGAATTGAGCGAACTTTGGTCGAGCACCGGCCTTTTCAGTATCCAGTGGGGGCAGGTGATCATGATGGTGGTCGGATTCCTGCTGATCTATCTGGCCGTGCGGAAGGGATTCGAGCCCTTGCTATTGCTGCCGATCGGCTTCGGGGCCGTGCTCAGCAACGTTCCGGTCGCCGGAATCGCGGACGAGGGAGGCCTGCTGTACTACCTGTACTTCGGTATCAAATCCGGAATTTTTCCACTGCTGATCTTCCTGGGTGTCGGCGCGA
>JALORT010000284.1 GCA_025458755.1 Methylotetracoccus sp. | reverse complement strand
TTTCGACATGCGTATCCACCGGCGCGTTGCCGGATGACGAGTTGGTGCAGGCTTTGGTCGCCGAGGCCCATGCGCGGTTCCATCCCGTGAATGAGGGAGAGAATGCCGACTACATTCCGGCCTTGGCCCGGGTTCCGCGCCGACTTTTCGGGATCAGCGTGGCATCAGCCGCCGGCAGTGTCTGCGAAGCGGGGGATACGAAGTACTGCTTTACGATCCAGAGCGTCTCCAAACCCTTCGTTTTCGCTTTGATCTGCCAAGCCATCGGCGAGGATGAAGCGCGCCTGAAGCTGGGAGTGAACAGCACTGGTCTGCCGTTCAATTCGGTCATTGCCGTCGAACGGACGGAAGATGGAATTTCCAACCCGATGGTCAATGCCGGAGCCATTGCAGCCACCAGCCTGGCGCCGGGCACAACGGCCGACGCCAAGTGGCGGTTTATTCGCGAGGGACTGTCAAGGTTCGCCGGACGCGAGCTGAACCTCAACGAGGAGGTTTATCAGTCGGAGGCGGCGACCAACGCGCACAACGAAGGTCTCGCAAACCGCCTTCGAGCCTATGGGCGCATCTACTTCGACCCGATCAAGGCCACGGATGTCTACACCCGACAGTGCGCGCTGGACGTCACCACTCGGGATCTGGCCCTCATGGCCGCCACGCTGGCTAACGGCGGGGCGAATCCCATCACCGGCGACAAGATCATCGACGCCATCCACTGCCAACACGTGCTGGCCGTGATGGTTACCGCTGGCCTTTATGAAAATTCCGGGGACTGGCTGTACGAGACCGGCTTGCCGGGCAAGAGCGGCGTCAGCGGCGGGATGATTGCCGTCGCCCCGGGTAAATGCGGATTAGCCACGTTCGCCCCGCCGCTGGATGCCGCCGGCAACAGTATCAAGGGTCAATTGACCGCAACGTTTCTGTCGGAACGTCTGGGTCTGAACCTGTTTGCTTCGACGAGCGCTGCCGGCACCCGCCGCCAGGAAAGCCCGCGATGAGTGTTCGGCTTCACTGCTCTTGAGTCTGCTGCAACGGCGCATCGTCGTGAATATAGCGGTGATTGATGGTCTGAGCGGCGTAAATCAACCCGATGCCGCAGGCGATCAGCAAGATCTGCTTGAAGGCATCCGAGCCACGCGTTTTCCGGTGCAGTGACGGAATCAAATCGGCGACGGCCACGTAGATGAAACTCGACGCCGCCAAAGCCAGGAAGTACGGCAGCGACTGATGCAGCGTCGACAGACTGAAATAGGCCAGCAGACCGCCGAGCACCGTACCCAGACTGGAAACCATGTTGTAGACAAAGGCGCGGGGGGCGCTGTAGCCGCTCTGCAGCAGGATCGCAAAGTCGCCGACCTCCTGCGGAATTTCGTGAGCCGCCACCGCCAGGCTGGTCATGATCCCGAGCTGAATGTCCACCAGGAAGGCGGCACCGATCAGCACGCCGTCGACGAAGTTGTGTATTCCATCGCCGAGCACGATCAGCGTGCCCGCGGGCTGATGAAAATGGTCCGCCGTGTGGGCTGCACAATCGCCGGCATGGCAATGCCGCCAGAGCAGCAGCTTTTCCAAAAGGAAGAAGCTGAGCAATCCGACCAGGACGGTCGCCGACAGCGACCCCGCACGAGCGATGCCGGCTTTCTCGAACGCGCTCGGCAGCAGATCGAGGAAGGCGACGCTAAGCAACGCACCGAGTGCAAAACTGACACCGTGCGGCAAGAGTTCCGGATGCCGGTGATGCGGCACCAGAAGGATCAGCGACGCCGCGATGATACTCAGCACCCCCCCGAGCAGGGTGAACAGCAGGATGAAGGCCAGAACGCTCATGACGTTCCCCAGCCGGCGGCCACGGTCACTCGCGCCAGATCAGCGTGGCCATCCGGCCGGTCGTCCCGTCGCGCCGGTAAGAAAAAAAACGTTCGGTATCCGAGTAGGTGCAAAATCCGCCTCCGTAGCACTCGGGGATGCCGAGTGCGGTGAGCTGCGAGCGGGCGATAGCGTAAATGTCGGCCAGCCAACGTCCCTCGTCCGTGGGGTGAAATGTCTCGGCGAGTTCTGCGTACTGGTCGACAAACGCCGAACGCACCTCGTCGCCCACCTCGAACGCCTCGGGCCCGATCGCGGGCCCCAGCCAGGCGGCGAGCTCGTTCGTCCCGAGAGCCTCAATGGCTGCTGCGAGCACACCCGCCGCCAAGCCGCGCCATCCGCCGTGGACCGCCGCCACCCGCTCACCGTCCTTCGAGCACAGCAGTATGGGTAAACAGTCCGCCGTCATCACCGCACACACCACGCTGGATCGTGCCGCGATCGATCCGTCGGCAACGCCGTCGTCCGGATTCGCGGCATCGATGATCCGTGTGCCGTGAACTTGCTGCAGCCAGACAGGCTCTTCCGGCAACGACAATTCCCGATAGAGGCGTCGCCGGTTCTCCCGAACACGCTCGGCGTCGTCTCCGACATGATGGCCGAGATTCAGGCTCGCGTACGGGCCGCTGCTGGTACCTCCGGCGCGGAGCGTGCTCACCGCACGGATTCCCGCCGGTGCCGGCCAATCGGGCTCGATCCAGAAACTCATGCGGCGTTCCTCAGGACATCCAGCAGTCGGCTGAAATCGCCGGGCAGCGGCGCCGACCATTCCTGGTACTCGGCGGTGACCGGATGAATCAGTCCCAGACGGGCCGCATGTAACGCCTGACGCCGAAACGCCTGCAGCGTTTGCGTCACCGGCTCCGGAGCGCCGGCCGGCAGCCGGAGCCGCCCGTAGACGGGATCGCCGACCAGGGGATGGCGGAGATGAGTCAAGTGCACGCGGATTTGATGGGTTCGGCCGGTTTCCAGTTTCACCCGGATCAAGGTGTGGTGCGACAGCCGCTCCTCGATCCGGTAATGGGTGATGGCCCTCTTCCCGGCCTGGCTCACGGTAAAGCGTTTCCGGTCCACCGGATGACGGCCGATCGGCAGCTCGATCGTGCCGCCACCCGTCAGCTGGCCCTGCACCAGGGCCAGATACTCGCGGTGTACCGAGCGGCCTTGCAGTTGGTCGACCAGCGATTTATGGGCCGTCAACGTGCGCGCGATCATCAACAGACCGCTCGTATCCTTGTCCAGACGATGCACGATGCCGCATCGCGGCAGCGCCGCCAGCTCCGGCGCATGATGCAGCAGCGCGTTCAACAAGGTTCCGTCATGGTGACCGGCGGCGGGATGCACGACAAGACCGGCGGGCTTGTTGACGATGAGAATCGCTGCATCGGCATAAATGAGCTCGAGCGGAAGGTCCTGTGCCGGCGACTCGCCAGTGTCCGGCCGTTCGGGACGAAGGCGCACCTGTTCACCGCCCACGATGCGCTGCTTCGGCGGTACCCGCACGCCATCGAGCAGCACGCCACCGCTCTTGATCCACTCCTGCAGCCGGCTGCGCGAAAATTCCGGAAACAGCTCCGTCAAGGCCTGATCGAGGCGCAGACCGCCCAGGCGGGCAGGAATTTCCAGAGACATTTCGTCGAGCGTTTGCACGGATAGGGAATGGCAGGTTTTGCGGGTATAATTGCTCAAGTCAGGTTTTTTATTCGTCTTTTCAATGCCTTCCTCGGTTTCTCAGCGCGGACGCCCGGCGTTCCTGGCACGACTGGTCGTTCTCGTCCTCGTGACCGGCCTCACTGCCTGCACGACCTCACTGTCGGACCTGATGCCTTCCATCTTCTCCGAGTCGGGGGAAAAGGAAGAGATCACCGACGAATATTCGGATTGGACGGAAGAAGAGGCGCTTTCAAACTATCCTCTGACGCACCTCAGACTCGCCATGGCGCTTCATCTGACGATACAAGTCCGTGATGTGATGCAACAAATTTCAAAAAACGTCGCCAGTCTTGCCCGGTTCATGCAGAACCGCGAGACGAGCTCTGCAGCAAGGCTCGCTCCGATCGCTGCCTTGCTGGCCGGTCAAGCCGTCGATCTTGCGAAGACCGCGCAGCAATTACGAGATCACGGCGACGAGAAGGGGTTTATGGCGTTTGAACAAGCCCATACTGACCACTA
>JALORT010000283.1 GCA_025458755.1 Methylotetracoccus sp. | reverse complement strand
TGGAGCGTGCGGCAGGACTCATCGCCGGGTCTGATGACGACAGCCGGAACTTGTCTGTAACCGCCGCGGCGCGAACCCTGTGTGCCGGTCTCTATGTGGTGCTGCGCCAAAACCATCGCGCCAACCAGATTCTGTTCGATCGCTTCGACTCCGATATCACGGTGTTTTCCCCCGAAATCATCGTCCACGAGTGTCTTGCGCAGCTCAACACGCCGCTGCTGGCGCCGTTCTTGAAGATCGTCGCGGAGCGGGACGACGCGTGGTCCGACGCGACCGTGCGCAAGCTGCGACACAAGATCACACGCACGGTGCCTAGCGTCTGGACGGTAGAATTGACCCGTGGCGGCGCGCCCGCTCCGGCCTACCGTTTGCGGCGCGGCGGTGCCGTGGTCCGAATGGATCATCTGGTGCGCGATCCAGCCGACCGCGACCGGCATCTGCGCTGTGTGCCGCTGCTGATCGACCGCGGCGGGGAAAGTCTGGTCATGCCGGCACTCGATGTGCTGCTGCAGGCGGGAGACCGGATGCTGTTCGCCGGTACGCGGGATGCCTGCGATGCGCAGTGGCTGCTGCTGCAGAATGTCAACGCGCTCAATTATGTGTGCGAGGGCCGCAACGTCCCCGAGGCCTGGCTCTGGCGCAAGCTGACCGCGCGGCAGCGGCGTGATCGATTCGATGTCGGGTCTCCAAACTGACCCCGAGCGTCATTGTTGTCTCGCAGGTTGGCAACTCGCGGCGCTTTCATCTGCCGAACCGCAGGAACCGGTTTATCTCGACAGAAGATGCCCGGCTAATAGCCGACCAATGGCGGGGCAGCGTCCGCCGGACACTGAGTCAAATGGAGCGGTGCTTTGGGTCATTTCCCGCAGTTGTGCTAGGGTTTCTGCGCAACGCGTAAATTTTGATACGTCGAGTGGATGTGGCGCCTTTTATGCATTAGTCTTTCTCGACAAACGGAGGTCAACCCATGCAAATGCTTCTTCGAAACGACCTTACCCCGGCACCAGGCTTGGCCGAATTGGAAGGTTACTTTTCCGGCATTCGGCCGCCCTATACCTTGAACGACATCTGGAACTTCAATCGTCTGTATCGTCGCCTCTACCCGGTGTTGAACCGGGATGAAAAGATTCGCGCGGAGCAATGGGTCGATCGGCTGATCGACAATGTCGAGCGGAAAGAGTGGGCGTCGAAGATCTACGGCGTCGTCTGACGGCGCGCCCACCATCCGTTGATCGCCGCGACGGCAAGCAGTCTCGCCTGACCCTTTGCGCGGGCCGCCAAGCGTCGGTTTTCACTGCAGAGCCGACCCGTCCGCCACGCACAGCGAGTCAGCGCTGGTGAAAAGGACGCGGTGCGTGCGCCGCGTTACGATACTTTGCACAAGGTCTTAGCCGCTGCTTCCCGGGGCTCCAGCGCGTCCCTTAAACGCCCCGCCCGCCGCAGTGGGTCAGGCTTATCAGAGCACGCTTGCGCGCCATGCGATCGGCACCGCATTGCTTCGGCTCCTCTCTCAGTTTGCACCTGATCTTGGCCCGGTTGACCCAAGCGCACCGGTGGGCTCCGTTGCTAGAAGGGTAGTTTCTTGAGGAGTAAAGGGGTTGCCGGGAATATCAGCAGTCTCTAAAATGCCGGTCGCGGGTCCATTGGTAGTTCCCCGATGCCCGGCCAGCGGTGTATCGTAGTTGTCTGCGCACCGAACATCGCTATGGTCCGCTCTGCTGCAAGATTCCCAGAACGCGAAAATGCCTTCATGAATCTCTGCCTGTCCTGGCATTTTATCGGGTCGTCGTTGCTGACGCTCTGGGCGCTGTCCTGCGGCGGCAACGCTTCAGCAGGCGAGCGGCAGAAACCTGACCTGTTGGAACAGGCCAAGGCTGAAGTGCGGCGCTCCGAGCTGGCCCGCGCCAACAGTCTACCCAAGCACGCCCTCACCCTGCAGCAGGCCATCGACCTGGCGTTCGAGCGGAATCCGAGCTTGCAGGCGGCCGCGGAGCGCTACGGCGTCGCGCAGGCGAAGGTCGAGGAAGCCGTCGCCGCGTTCTATCCGCGGGTCACGGCGCGAGTTGCCTACAACTACACCGACAACCCGGCCGAGGCTTTCTCCTACATCGTGTCCCAGCGCCGCTTCACCGAGAGCAATTTCGCGGATATCAATCAGCCCGGCTGGGTGGAGAATTTCCGCCCCGAGGTGATCGGCAGCTGGTCGCTGTTCCGAGGCGGCCAGGACTATTACCGCAAGAAGGCGGCTGAACTGGGGGTCGAACAGGCGGAACTGGAACGCTCGGCCCTGCACAATCATCTCGCGGCGGCGGTGACCTCGGCCTACTATGCGCTGGCGATTTCCCCGCGGCAGGTCCAAGTGGCTCAGCGATCGATCGCGTCGGTCGAAAGCGAGCTGGCGCAGGCGCGGACTCGTTACCAAGAAGGCACCGGGCTCAAGTCGGATGTGCTGTCTCTGGAGGTTCGATTGGCGGAGGCGCGTGAAGCGGAGGTCAAGGCCACCAACGCCATCGAACTGGCCCGCTCGGGTCTCGTCACGCTGATCGGCGGCAACGACGGCAGGCCGGTCGATGCAGTCGGGACGGATGCAGCGCCGCCGGAAGCGGTCGCCGCCGACGTGGCCAAGGCGCTGCAGGAAGCCCGCGCGCAGCGTCCGGAGGTGCAAGCGGCGGAACATCTGGTCGAGCTGCGACGGCATGAGCTGGAGAGCGAGCGCGGGGCGCGCCTGCCTCGCGTGAATGCGTTCGTCGCCTACGGCCAGAACAGTCGGACGCCGAGCTTCTCGACCTCGCGTCAGAACACCAGCATCGGCATCAACGCGGAACTCGATCTGTTCGCCGGCGGTGCGGTAAGTGCCCGCATCGAGGCGGCCGAGCGGCGGGTGGCGGAGGCCGAAGCGGAACGGGAGCGGAACCGCCTCGAAGTCGAGAACGAAGTGCGTCAGGCGCACATTTCACTGAAGGAGGCGCTCGAGCGCATTAAGGTGACCCACGCGGCGCTGAGATCGGCCGAAGAGGCGTTACGACTGGTGCACGAGCAGTACCAAGGCGGCACCTCCACCGTGACCCGCTATCTGGAGGCCGAGACCGCGCGCGCCGATGCCAACACGCGGGCGCTTGCCGCGCGCTACCAGGCGTTTGTAGCCGAGGCCAATCTCAAGAAGGCGACCGGTTTCTGGCACTAAACAAAAGAATGCCATGAGCGAAACCTCTCATCCGGCCGGCTACCGGAAGTTCCTTCCGGCGGTCGGTTCCATCGCTGCGCTGATTCTGTTGCTGTTTTGGCTGGAAGGAGGTTTCGATCAAAAGGTCGGGCCCGGTACGGCGCAGGCTGAGGACGTGCGACCCGACGTGGGGCGAACGGTTCGGGTCGTCGCCGAAGAAATCAGCGAAGTCATGTCCTGGCCGGGCACGGTCACGGTCCGCACCGAAGCCCGGATTTCGCCGAAGATCGCTTCGCGCATCGAACAAATCATGGTTCGGGCTGGTGACCGCGTCAGCCGCGGCCAGATCCTGGTCCGGCTCGACGAACGCAGTCTGCAGGCGCGGCTGGGTCAGGCGCGTTCGGCACTGACCGCCGCCCGAGCCGAATCCGCCCGCTACCGTGCCGACGCCCGGCGTACCGAGAACCTGTTTCGTAGAGATGCAGCGACCCAGCAGGCGCTGGATACGGCGCTGGCGGCGACAAGAGCAGCGGACGCGCGGGTTCAGGAGGCACAGAGCGCAATCCAGGAGGTGGAAGCCCTGTTTGCCGAAACCACCCTGCGATCGCCGTTCGAAGGCGTTGTGCTGCAGCGTCACCGCGAACCCGGTGATACGGCAATGCCGGGGGTGCCCGTGCTGACGATTTTGGAACGCGGGCGGCTCCGCGTCGAAGTGGCGATCCCGGAGAGCTGCGCGGGCGGAGTGCGCGACGGGCAATCCTTGAACATCGTCGCTTCCGATGTGGCTCACCCGCAAGCCGCCACGGTGGACGAGATCGCGCCGAGCGCAGACCCGCAATCACACACGCGTTTGGTCAAGGCGAGTCTGCCGCTCGATA
>JALORT010000282.1 GCA_025458755.1 Methylotetracoccus sp. | reverse complement strand
TTCCAGGCGATCCGCTGTTCGTCCTCACGTTCCCGCAACGAGACATGCTATTGCCCCATCACTATGAGGCCGTGGCCACGTTGATGCAACGAGGTGCCGACCGGACAACCATCAAAGCGGAAGCCGACAGGATTCGCCGGGAACTCAATCCGCACCCCGCGGGGCAGATGTTGCACAATGTCCCTATCTACGAGGGTGAGCGCCTTGAAGGCACCCAGCACAAGTATCAACAAACCGTCCTGTTTTTCCCCAGCCAAGGTCAGACTTGCCACGCCTATTGCACCTTCTGTTTCCGGTGGCCTCAATTTGTAGGTATGTCTGAACTAAAATTCGCCACGCGGGAAATCGAACTGCTGGTGGACTATCTGCGTGAGCAACCGCAGGTCACGGACGTCCTTTTTACGGGTGGCGATCCGTTAATCATGTCCACGAGGCACTTGGCCGCTTACGTCGAGCCACTTCTGGCGGCCAAGCTCCCCAATCTCCGCCTCATCCGTATCGGCACCCGTGCGTTTACCTACTGGCCTTTCCGCTTTCTGAGCGACCCGGATGCCGATGAGCTGATTCGGCTGTTCGCACGGGTTTCTGCGGCCGGCCTGCACCTGGCAATCATGGCCCACTTCAACCATCCGCGCGAACTGGAACCCCAAGCGATTCGCGATGCAATGCAGCGGGTCCGGGAAACCGGTGCCAATATCAGAACGCAATCGCCATTACTCCGGCGAATCAACGACGATCCGTCGCTTTGGGCTTTGATGTGGAACCGGCAAGTGGACCTGGGCTGCATCCCCTATTACATGTTCGTCGCGCGGGATACCGGCGCGCAGCACTACTTCGCGCTGCCGCTGGTTCGTGCCTGGCAAATTTTCCGGGACGCCTATCAGCAAGTCAGCGGTTTGTGCCGCACTGTACGCGGCCCCAGCATGTCGGCGAACCCAGGGAAGATACAGGTCTTGGGCGTGACTGAGGTAAGAGGTGAAAAACTGATCGAGTTGCGATTCATTCAGGGGCGCGACCCGGACTGGGTGCACCGGCCTTTCTTTGCCCAGTATGATGAGACCGCGACCTGGTTGAACGAGCTGAAGCCGCCTTTCGGCGAGAAGCAATTTTTCTTTGAGCAGGAACTCGAGGAGTTCTATCGCGAGAACCTGAATACGACCACAGCGGAAAATTTCGAGTAGACCCGCGCCGCTGCTGCGACGATTGGCGGGCAGCTTTGCTCGGGAAATTTCCGATCGTTTCTGGGAGGTCGTCGCTCCGTTGCTGGAACCGTTCGAGCGGCGCCGGCCTGGCGGTTCCAAGCCGCTGGACTTCCGGACCGTGCTGATATGGCATCTTCTACCTGCTGAAGATCGGCTGCCAATGGGCCTTCCTACCAGCGGAATACGGCTCGAAGAGCACGATCCGCAAGCACTTCCAGCGCTGCGTGGGTGGTGGCGTCTTTACCGCGATATTCCGCCTGGGAGCCGACCAGTACAAGGAACTCAAAGCTTCACGCTCACGCTTGCGCCGCATTGCGCCGATGGCGTATTCTCGGGCCGTGGCGTTTAGGAGACAGCAGTCATGGCATCGTCGACCGAAACCGAACTGGAGACCCTCAAGGCCGATTTCGCCGCCTTGAACCGAACCGTCAGCGATCTCGCGCAGGATGTACGAACCCTATTGACCGCCTTCGTCAAAGATGGCGAAGAGAAGGCTCGCTCGAGCGTAGACGACACGGTGGAGGGCTTGAAGGAGCGCCTCGCCGAGATGCGCGGCCGGAGCCGGCATTACGTGGATACCGCCGAACAGCAGATCGGTCAGCATCCGTACACCAGTCTGCTCACCGCGTTCGGCATCGGGTTCGTCCTCGCCAAGCTGCTGGACCTGGGGCGGCAACGCTGAACCACGTGGCCGAGTTCCTGATCGCCTTTGTCGAGTTGCTCGAAGCCGAAGGACGCGCGCTGCAGCGTTCGGCGTTGGCGCTGGGCCGTTCTTTGGCCTTTTTGGGCTGCGCCGTGCTGCTGCTGATGCTCGGCGTGGGTTGCTTGTTGACCGGCTCTTACCTGATCGCAGCGCGGGTGATCGGCGCAGCCGAAGCGCTGTTGCTGACCGGCACGCTGGCCGCCGGTGCCGCATCGATTTTCCTATGGCTCTCGAATCGAGAGCGCCGGCCATGACCGACGACCTGCACGAGGCCAAAGAACGGTTGCGGCAGGCCTGGCACGCACCCAGCCGCAAAGCAACGCGGAACGGCCGGGATGTTGCGGAAGCGAAGCAAGCATTGCGGAACGCGGCGACGGCCTCGGGCGGCCTCGGCATTGCTTGGGCCGAACGAACGGCGGTGCAGCACCTGGGGGAATGGGCCCATCAATCCCCGTGGCAGGCGGTGCTGACGGCTTTCCTGACCGGCGCCGTGGTCGGAGGACGCGACGCGGTACCGCTCTATCTGGTGGCGCGGGTGGTCGACATCGCGGCTGCGGAAGCGACCCAAGCGAGAAATCGGCCCACGGAAAACGCCGACGCTGACATGACAGCCGGGTCCGACTAGAGTGCTCGCGCCCCGGCCCTAAAGGCAGGCCGGTGAAACATCCAGCGGACAACGCACGCGAGACCCCAGCGAGGTTTGGTTTGCCGCCGCCGGGACGAGATTCAACTCAGCGCGACGCATTCCGGCGGCGAAGGTGCCGCTCTCCAGAGGAGCATCCCGATGATGAAGCATCTGACACTGACCCTGATCTTGGTCTCGCTCACCGGCTGCGGCGAGACAGAAAGCCCCCCTGCGGAACGCAGCGAGCAGCCCGCGACCACTCCCGAAGCCAAATCGCTGCCCGGCAGCGCGCCTGAATCGACTCCTACGGCTACTCCCTCAGCCGCCCCTTCGCGCGCAGAGGCGGTGGGACGCGATCCGGCAGTGCCTGCCCGTTATACGGTGACGCAAGGCGATACGCTGTATGGCATCGCCAAGAAACACAATCTCGATTATCGGGAGTTGGCCGACTGGAACGGCATACGTAACCCCGACCGCATCCAGCCGGGCCAAGAACTTTCGCTGAGCCCCCCGAGCCGATAGGACCATTCATTGCGGCTCGCGCCCGAGCCGACGACGCTGGACGGCAACCAGAGGATCGGCACCGAAAGGTGCCCCGTCGACCGACGACCCATTGACCGTCAACGCGCGATGCCATGCCCGATGGCCGCGCCGAACGCTCAGGCGTCATCGGCGGTCGCGGACGGCTCCGGCTCGGGTTCCGCTGCGGCCTGATTCGGATGCCGGACTTGCTGCCCGGGCAGGTTATAGGGCACGCTCGGCGCTTCGAGGTTCAGCTCGTCCCATCGATCCCTCAGTTTGTCGCACCAGTCGCTCAGGTCCTGTTCCTTCTGCGGAGGAAACGCAAGCGACTGATCCATCGCGTTGAACAACGCCTGATAGCGAGCGCTGGCGTTGCGGTGATGCTCGGCTTGTTCAGAATACTTCAGAAACGTCTGCAGGGCACCGAGGATCGCAGTCACTACGGCCATCAACCCGATCGCCATCTCCAGCCAGAAGGTCGAGTCATGGCGAATGGTCGCGAAGACATAGGACGCGACCACCAACGCGAAAACGATCATGGGGATGCCGAGAATGTAATTCAGGCGCCGTATTCTGGTCGATAAGTCGTCGTGAGTCTGCATCATGATCCGCAGTTCCTGCCGCCAGGATCTCAGCAGATTCCGCTGCTC
Source organism: Methylotetracoccus sp. (assembly GCA_025458755.1). GTDB lineage: Bacteria > Pseudomonadota > Gammaproteobacteria > Methylococcales > Methylococcaceae > Methylotetracoccus. The sequence goes on along the minus strand of JALORT010000282.1, from coordinate 373 downwards.
GATTTTCACGTTAATACCCTCCTCTTTAACTGCCTGCAAAAAGATTCTTTTCCAGCGATACCGGATTCAACGATCGCAGAAAGCATCGCTGCCGCAACAGCTTACGACGAGCTCAGCCTTCCGCCTCGCTTCTCGATCGCCATCGATCCGCCAGTAGCGGAAACAACAAAACGGAAACAATCCCAGCGCTGACCAGCACCGCGGCACGGTCCGCGCTCATTAAGCCGGACGAGACGGCAAGTTCGGAGATGATGACAATCAGGGGCAATCCCGTCGCCGAATAGAACGTGAAGGGCAACCGCTCATCCGGTTCCAAGTCGTTACGGTACAGCAGCACCGGGAGGCCACGAACCAGCACGAACAGGCACAGCAG
>JALORT010000281.1 GCA_025458755.1 Methylotetracoccus sp. | reverse complement strand
CCAGGAAAGCGAACAGCGGCGCCGCGCGGCCCCGGCGCAGCCAGATGTTTTTCGTATCGCCGAAATTCAGCCATTCGGTGCGGAACCCCAGCGGCTTGAGGCGGGCTGAGATCACATCCATGCAGCCGGCATCTTCGGGGGTGACGGAAGCCCGGCGGATCAAGTCGATGGTGAGACGCAGTGAGGCACTCATGTTCGCGGACTCTCAGTCCAGATTCAGACCTTCGACACTGGAAATGCGGGGTTCCTTACGCCCATCCCCGTGCGGAACCGGCAGCGACGGCAGCTGCAGAGCATTCGTTACAGCCTCGCGCAGTTCTTCCGCCTGATAGAAAGTGCCCGCATGCAGCGGCACCAACGGCAGACCGGCCGCCGCGCAAAGTGCCTGCAGCAGGTCATACGGCGCGGACGCCTTGCGATCTTCGTGGGCTCGCTCGCGCCATTCCATCGCGCAGGCCACCGACAGATCGCTTTTCCGCAACAGCACGAACGGAAAACAGCGCTCGGTCATCGCCTCGTAACGGCTTCGCTCACTCGGCGCCTGCGTGCCGCGACGGGGCTGGATGATTTCCCCGACGCGAATTTTGCCGAGGATCTCGAAGTCCTCGCCGACCCCCTCGCGCAGCAGCGCGAACAGCGTTCGTTCCTCCGGCGTAAACAGCGCCGCATTGGTCTGATAGACGCACTTGGGCGGCTTGCGCCGTGCCCGGAACAGCAGCGTCAACAGCACCGGGATGGCGACGATCAGGGCCACACTCACACCAATGAGCCATTTCATGGCGCGGCCGCCGGCTCTCTTCGGATGCGGACTTGGAGCGGCAAAGCGTGAACTCCACCCGGGGAGACGAGCATCACCCGCAGGCGCCCAGTGCTCCGCAGGCGGTGCAGAAGTTACAGCCGTCCCGGCGGATCACCGCATAGTTACCGCACTCCTGGCAGCGCTTGCCCGGGCGGACTTCCATCGCGCCGACCGAGGCGCTGCGCAGCGGCACCACATTGTCGGCCTCATATTTGAGGATGCCCATCTCTTCCACCGGGAAGCCGTCTTCATCCAACAAGCCGAGCCGTGCATAGCGGTGAATCAGCAGCCGGGCCAGATAGGCCACCGTGGACGGGTAGCTTCGCTGGGACTTCTCACCCGGGACCCAGGTCAGAAAATCGCCGCGCGGTTCGGGGAAATCGGCCAACTGGCGCAGTTTCGCGCCGATCCAGGCCGGGTCGATGACCCGCATATCGAACGACAGCGATTTACACAGCCCGTCGAACAGCCGCGGGTACTCGCCGGCCAGCCACACGGAATACGGGCGGCGCTGGCCATTGGGCAGCTGCAGCTCTTTGACGAACAACGCGAAGTCATCGCTGGTCGCCGGGTTGATGACATCGACCGTCCAGGACAAGGTGCCCTCGGTGCCGGTCTTCGGTTCCTTGGCCGACATCAAGGCGTCGAGCACCGGGCTCTCGCCGATCTCTTGGAAAGCGCCGAGCTGCGCGCAACGGTAATGGACCAGACGGGCGAAGCCGGCCACCAGACTGGGAACCCGGACCGGATGGCCGTCCGGCGGGAACGCCAGATCGAACCCGTCATCGCCGTGCGCCCGCATCAGGCTCTCCAGCTTGGTTTTAAGCCAGCCGCGGTCATTCGAGCGCATGTCCATCGACAATGATTTGGCCAACGCGCCGAGTCCGCGCGGTTGTTCCGCGCCGTTGACCCACACCTCGAACGGATAGTTCGAGCCGTTGTCGATGTGGCCTACGAACAGCGCGAAGCTGCCCATCGGGTGGTCGACCATATAGGTCCACGCCGGATTGCCGCCGGCAGGACGCGGGCGCTTGCGCCAGCGCAGAGAGGCGAGGGCAGGCTCCGGAATCGATTCGAGCCGGATGCGCCGATCGGGATCGGATTCGTCAAAGTCCGGCGTCTCCGACTCGGCTTCCGGAGGTGCTTCGGCGATCAGGACCTGACCGACGACGGCGTTCGGCCGATAGGTCGCCAGACCCTTCAGGCCCGCCTTCCATGCCTCGAGGTACAGGTGCTGGAAGTCCTCGAACGGGTAGTCGGCGGGGACATTGACCGTCTTCGAGATCGATGAATCGATATACGGCTGCACCGCCTGCAGCATCCGCATGTGGTCGAGCGCCGAGATTTCCAGAGCGGTCACCCAGTGGCCGGGCAGATGGGACACGTCGCCGCCGCGCTCGCGATACAGGCGGTAGGCATGATCTTCGACGGTGTATTCCTCGACCGAATCGTCGGCCCGCCGTTTTCTCCGGCTGTAGACCCAGGAGAACGGCGGTTCGATACCGTTGGAGGCGTTGTCGGCGAAAGCCAGCGAGATCGTGCCGGTGGGTGCGATGGCCAGCAAATGGCTGTTACGGATGCCGGACTGGCGGATCGTGTCGCGGATGGCTTCGGGCAGGCGGCGGGCGAACCCGGCCGCCAGATAGCGTTCTGCATCGAACAGCGGAAACGCGCCCTTTTCCTTAGCCAGGTCGGCGGCAGCCAGATAGGCCCGGTCACGCAGACACGCCGCGATCGCCGCCGCCTGCTGACGCGCATCCTCGGTGTCGTAGCGGAGTCCGAGCATCACCAGCGCATCGCCCAGCCCGGTAAATCCGAGACCGATACGGCGCTTGTTCATCGCTTCCAGCCGCTGCTGCGGCAGCGGCCAGTAGGTCAGCTCCAGCACGTTGTCGAGCATGCGAACGCTGACGCGGACCAGATTGCCGAACGCTTCGAAATCGAACGCTGCCCGATGGTCAAAAGGGTTTCGCACGAACCGCGTCAAATCGATGCTGCCGAGGCAGCAGCAGCCGTAATCGGGCAGCCATTCCTCGGCGCACGGATTGGTCGCTTCGAACGTTTCGCAGTAGGCCAGGTTGTTGTCGGCATTCGCCTGATCGACGAACAGCACACCCGGCTCGGCATGATCGTAGGTACTCTGCATGATCAGGTCCCACAGTTCGCGGGCGGCGATCGTGCGGTACACCCACAGTCCGTCGTCGCGGCGGTAGGCGCCGCCCGCCTGCTGTTCTGCGGAAGGCTCGGCGGCGTGGACCAACGGCCACGAGGCGTTCTCTTCCACCGCGCGCATGAACGCATCGGTGATGCCGACCGAAAGGTTGAAGTTGCTGAGTTCCCCTGCCCGGTCCTTGGCGCGCACGAATTCGAACACATCCGGATGGTCGCAGCGCAGCACGCCCATCTGTGCACCGCGCCGGGAGCCGGCCGATTCGACCGTTTCGCAGGAGCGGTCGAACACCCGCATGTAAGAGATCGGGCCGCTGGCGTTACTCGCCGTGCCCCGGACCTTCGCACCCCGCGGACGGATTCGGGAGAAATCGTAGCCCACGCCGCCGCCCCGGCGCATGGTTTCGGCTGCCTCTGACAACGCCGTATAAATCCCCGGTTTCCCGTCCTCGGCGCACGACACCGAGTCGCCGACCGGCTGCACGAAACAGTTGATCAACGTGGCGCCGATATCCGTTCCGGCGGCGGACATCACCCGGCCGGCCGGAATGAAACCCTGCTTCAGCGCGGTGAGAAATTCCTCGTTCCAGTAGGCGCGCCAATCGTCGCGCTCGACGGACGACACCGCCTCGGCGACCCGCGTAAAGATTTCCTCCGGGGTTGTTTCGCCGTGCTTGGCGTACTTCTCAATCAACACATCCTGCGAAATGGCTTGAGTGGTCATGGCGTACTCGCAACAAGAAAACCGAAGCGCCCGCAGAGGGGCGCATGTTCCCGACATGGGAGGGGAGGCCGACCGGCACCGGGTCGGCCGCTTAGGGGGTTGTTCCCAATTTTACACCGGAACGGGGCGATCGGGTTCGCGGCGGTCCGGCCGACCGCATCACAACGGCGCTGGCGGCGAAGCGGCGACGCCCGACCGCCTCTAAGGCGCCCTCCGGTTGACCGGTAACGGTCAACTTGCGTTATGCTGCTGGCGTGAACGGCCTGTGAAAGGCCGACAACCTCCCACCCGCGACGAGCCATTCGCGCCGCGCTCATCGTTGCGGGGACTGACCGGACGATCTGCTGCCACCACTGCAACCCCTTCGCCACGATGCTGTTATCT
>JALORT010000015.1 GCA_025458755.1 Methylotetracoccus sp. | reverse complement strand
CCGCCGCGAGTTCGTCGATAAAGGTTTCCGTCGAAAACGCCGTGTGGGTCGAGCCGACCGAGCGCCACCACTGCACCGGCACCCCGACCTGCGGCGAATGAAGGTCAACCAGCAGCGCGGGCATCCGGTACGGCAGCGAGGCCGCACCTTCCACCGAAGAGCCGTCGATGCCGTCTTTGATCACGGTCGCCTCGAGCGGCGTGCCGGCGAAGATGGACTGGCCGACGATGCGGTGATGCCAGGCGACCGGCTGACCCTTCTCATCGAGACCGGCTCGGATGCGATGGTAGTAAAGGGGTCGATAGAAACCTGCCCGCATATCGTCCTCGCGGGTCCACAGCAACTTGACCGGCCGGCCGGCGAATTTCGAACCGCGGAGCGCCTGGGCGATGCCGACCGCTTCGAGGATGTAGTCGGCCTGCGGGTTGGCGCGCCGGCCGAAACTGCCCCCGGCATACAGCATATTCAGTTTGACCTGTTCAGGCTTGAGCCCGGTTAGCTTGGCGACGGCATTCTGGTCCGCCGTTTGCGTCTGTTCACCGTTCCATATCTCGCACGAATCCGCGCCGAGCCGGACTACGCAGTTCAACGGTTCCATAGCGGCATGGGCGAGATACGGGAACTCGAATTCGGCTTCAAGCTTCGTCGATGCGCCGGCGAACTCCCTTTCCGCATCACCTTCCTTCCGTGCTACGCGACCCGACTGCCCCGCAAGCTCCTTGTAGTGCGCCGTTATCTCGGCCGATCCGAGCTTGTTGGCAGCTGAATCGTCCCACTGCACCGCGAGGGCATCGCGGCCTAGCTTTGCCGCCCAGAAGTCGCTCGCCAGCACCGCCACGCCGGAGGAAATCTGGACGACCGCGACCACGCCTTGGACCGCTTCCGCGTTGGACGCATCGAAGCCTTTCACTGTGGCACCGAACAGCGGCGGATGGGCCACCACCGCCGTCAGCAGGCCCGGCAACTTCACATCACTGGTGAACACGGCGCTGCCGTCGGTCTTGGCCTGGCTGTCCTGGCGCGGAAGACGCCGGCCGATCAGCGTGAAATCTTTCGGATCTTTGAGCTGAACCTCGGCTGGCACCGGCAGCTTGGCCGCCGCGGTGGCGAGTTGACCGAAATTCGCCTTACGGCCCGATCGGGCGTGGGCCAGCACCCCTGCATGGACGCTGATTTCGGCCGCAGGGACCTTCCACTGCCGCGCGGCGGCCGCCACCAGCATGGCCCGGGCGGCCGCGCCGGCCACTCGAAGCTGGTCGTAGGAATTGGCGATCGCGGTGCTGCCACCCGTGCCCTGTGCCGGTCCCCAGAGTAGATTGTTGTAACGGCTGGCATCCGCCGGCGCCGCCTCGAAGCGGACCCGGGCCCAGTCGGCATCGAGCTCTTCGGCGACCAGTGTCGGCAAGCCGGTGCTGACGCCTTGGCCCATTTCGAGGTGTTTGATGATGACCGTCACGCTGTTGTCGCTGCCGATGCGGACGAAAGCATTCGGCGCAAAGCTCGCCGCGGCAGCCTCCGCGGTGCCCGTGAAATGGCCGAAACCGACGGCGAAACCGCCGCCGGCGATCGCCGCGACCTGCAGGAACAGCCGGCGGCCGGGATTGTCCAGCGCCTGTTGCGAGTACCGCTTCATGCGGATGCTCCCGCCGCTTTGGCGGCTTCCTTGATCGCGGCCCGAATGCGGAGATAGGTCGCGCAGCGGCAAAGGGTGCCCGCCATCGCACTGTCGATATCCGCATCGCTGGGCGTGGTGTTCCTGGCCAGCAGCGCCGCCGCGCTCATGATCTGCCCTGACTGACAATAGCCGCATTGCACCACGTCGAGATCCCGCCAGGCCTTCTGCACCGCCTTTCCGGTTCGAGTCACGCCGACGCCTTCGATGGTGGTGATCATTTTGCCCGCGGCCGTCGACACCGGAGTGATACACGAGCGGACCGCCTCGCCGCCGACGTGGACCGTGCAGGCGCCGCACAACGCCATACCACAGCTGTATTTGGTGCCCGTCAAGCCGAGATGGTCGCGCAGCACCCACAGCAGCGGGGTGTCCGGCGTGACATCGACCTTATGGGCCTTGCCATTGACCTTCACTACCAGCATGGCATTCTCCTGAAGTGGGATGAGCCTCGCGAGTCGCAATGGTGGAACGGTCGGCTACGTGGCCTCGCCGGCCCGGGTTCGCACTGATCAGACCGCCGGGCAAAGCTTGATCCGGCCAGATGGGGCTGTCAAGCGGCGAGGTCATGCCGCGGACGCCGAACAAGGACCGGACGGCGGCTGCGCATCTAGGTCTCAAGGGACCGCGGTCGATCGTTCGACTTCCTGTTCGGGCACCGGTTACACTGAGCTCATGCTTAACGCCCGGAACGGAACTTCACGGTCCGGCCATCAAGCGCACCGCACGCATCAACCTCGGTAGTGATGTCACCGATCACCGGCCTCCTTCTCGCCGCGGGCCAAAGCCGGCGATTCGGCGCCGACAAGCTCCGGCAGCGTTTGCCCGACGGCACCGCCGTTGCGGTCGCTTCCTGTCGCGCCTTGCTGTCGGGCGTCGGGGCCGTGTTCGCCGTGGTCCGTCCGGGTCAGGATCGGCTGGCCGCTGCGCTCCGCGCCGAAGGCGCACGGGTGAGTGTTTGTGCCGCAGCGGACGAAGGGATCGGCGCGAGCCTGGCCTTCGGTGTGCGGAGCACAGGCGATGCGGACGGGTGGGTGGTGGCCTTGGCCGATATGCCCTGGGTGCGCGCGGAGACCATCCGCCGCATCGCGTCGGAACTGGCCTGCGGCGCCGACTGCGTGGCCCCTTGTTACCGAGGCCGCCGCGGCCACCCGGTGGGCTTTAGCCGAAACGTCGGTCCCGAGCTCGAGCGGCTTGGCGGCGATGAGGGCGCGCGATCGATACTGACCCGGCGACCGGACCGCCTGCAGCGGATCGAGGTCGACGATCCTGGAGTTCTTCTCGATATCGACACGCCCAATGATCTTCCGGCGTTGCCTGCCGCCTCCCGCGGTCGAACGACCGAACATCTGACCGATTTTCCATGAACCGCGATTTTCTGGACCTTCGGATCGATTTGCGTGAACGGAGGGCGCCGTACGCCCTGGCGACAGTGGTTGAGGTGCTCGGCTCTTCCTCGGCTGCGGCGGGGTCCATGGCGATCATTGATGGCCACGGCACCCTCCTCGCCGGCTGGGTCGGCGGTGGCTGTGCCGAGGCAATGGTGCGACAGGCCGCTGTCGATTGCCTGAAACAAGGAGCTCCGACGATGATCGATCTCGATCTGAACGACGAAGTTTTTGGCGCCGGCATGCCTTGTGGCGGAAGCATGCGGGTTTTCATCGACCCCGTGATGCCCGCGCCGCGGCTGTGGCTGTTCGGCCACGGACTGATCGGCGAGTCGCTGTGTTCGCTCGGCGCCATGCTCGGGTTCGAAGTAATGGTCATCGACAGCTTGGCGCGACCGGATCGGTTCCCCGGCGCCCGCCGGGTCATCGACGACGATGTCTCGTATCGCCAGGCCACGGCGGTCGCCCATGATTTTGCCGTCGTTGCGACCCACCACAAGGGCGATTACGCGGCGATCCGCCGCCTGCTCGGCACAGACATCCGATTCATCGCTCTGGTGGCCAGCCGCCAGCGCGCCCACCTGGTGTTTCGCCGGTTGTCGGAGGAAGGGATCGAAGGCACCGACCTAGCAAGAGTCCGCGCTCCCGCCGGCCTCGCGATCGGCGCCCGGACGCCGGAGGAGATTGCCTTGGCGGTCATCGCCGAGATCGTGATGGTGAGGCGCGGCGGGCAGGGTGTTGCCAAACGGGATCTAGCGGCCGGCACCGCGGAAGCTGCAGCAGACGTGCCCGCTACCCCATCCCATTCGTGATATCCCGCATGGGCCGCACGCCCGAGGAAATCACCAGCGCCCGATCTTGCTGCAAGCTTGCAGGCTCACACCGGATAAACCAGCAACGCCTGCCCGGGAGTCAATGCGGTATCCGGGGTCAGCCCGTTCCATTCGGCCAGCTTGAGTTTCGGTACTCCGGCTCGCTTGGCGATCTTCGCGAGGGTGTCCCCTCTTTTCACGATGATCGTTTGCGTTCCCAGATACTTGGCTCCGGCCAGATTTGCGGCCAAGGTCTGCGCCTTGTCCACCGGTAACAGCACCGTGTAGCTCCGCTGCGGGGGCTCGACGTCGGGTTTGAAGGCAGGGTTCAAGCGGAAGAAATCGTCCGGACTCATCCCGGCCGCAGCCACCGCGTCCAGCAACCGCACAGTGGAGGCGAGCTCCACCGTGGCGAGCTGTGGACCCGCCTTGCGAAGATTGATCCCGGAAGCTTCCGGATCGGCGAACAGACGGGCGAGCGCGACGATCTTCGGTACGTACGCTTCTGTTTCGGCGGGCAGGTCGAGATCCCAGAAACTGGTTCCCCTGCCGGCCTTCACATTCGCTGCGATCGCACGCTGAACCGCTCCTTCGCCGCAGTTGTAAGCGGCCAAGGCCAGCAGCCAGTCGCCGCGGAAGAGTCGGCTCAGATGTTTCAAGTAGCTCAAGGCGGCTTTGGTCGCCGCATGCACATCGTAGCGGCCATCATACGAATCGCTCACCACCAAGCCGTGCTCGATTCCGGTACTCGGGATGATCTGCCAGATCCCGGCGGCCGCTTTCGGTGACAGCGCGGTGGGCTCGAAACCGCTCTCGACCATCGGGACCAGCACCAGGTCCGCCGGCAGACCGCGCCGTCCCAGTTCGCCCATGATGTGCGGCAGGAAAGGCTGCGCCCGCTGCGCCAGATAGGTCACGCGCCCCGGATGGCGCCGGAAGGACTCGATCTGCGCATCCACACGCTCGTGCTCCACCGATGCGAGCATCAGATTCGCGCGAACCTGCTGCCACAAACCATCCCTGCCACCCCTGATGGTCCAGGCGCGGGTCGGCACGGACAGCGGCGGTATCGCGGCCGGGTTGGATTTCGGCGCCGCTTCCGCGAACCGCAGCTTACTGTAGACAGGAAAACGAGATCCCTTGGCGAGTTTCGAACCGAGGCGATCCTTGCGGAGGCGCTCGATGATGCGCGCTTTCCGCCGTGCCTTGGCATCGTCTTCGGCCGCCGGCTCCGGAATTCGCTCCCGCTCCAGTCTCTCCCGCTCGGCAATCTTCGCCCTTCGCGAAACGATCTCTTCAACGATGAGGTAATCGGCGGGCGGGAGCGCCGCAACGTCGGTCGGATCGACATCGAATGCGCCAATATCCTTGGCGGAAAATTGATCTCGGCGTGCGTGGAAAATGATCTTTTTCGGCGCCGACGCCAACTCCGCCTGTGCCGGAACCGAAGGCCCTTGATGGGCACAGCCGCTCAAGATCGTCGGAATGGTTAAGGTCGACACCATCACCCGCACGGCCAGTGAAACGCCGGCGTTTCCAGCCGGATTGGATGACAGCAGGCGAGGCCCTTTTTTAATTATTCTACGCATCCGAGAATAACCCCCCGAGTTATGTGCTCTATGTAAGTCTGCCGCAGGAATACGCTCATGGCAAGTCAAGGAGATACAGCACGACTTCAGAGTCACCGCGAGAGCACCCCCGGACTCGCTCACACGCTCCGTCTCGGCCCGCCACCCGGATTACGAGGTCTGATCAGTGAAATGCCAGCAGAATGGCACCGTAGCGCAAGGCCTTGCCTAGAGCGATGGCGATCAACGAGGAAGAGAACGGCAGCCGGAGCCATCCGGCCGCAAAACAGAAGCCGTCACCGACCAACGGTAGCCAGGAAAACAGCAGCAGCGGCACCCCCCAGCGGCGTACCCGTGCAACCGCGCGCTGCCGACCGGACGTCAGCGCGTTCTCGACCGGAAAACGCGAGGCCAGCAGAGAGCCGAGCGCCCATGTCGTGATCGCACCCAGCGTATTGCCCAAGGTGGCGACACCCAGGAGACTGGCCCCCGAAAAATGCCCCCGAGTCACCAGATAGGCCAGCACCGCCTCGGACCCGCCGGGCGCCAGCGTGGACGAAACGAAGGCGCTGGCGAAGAGCCCCCACAGACCGTAGTGCTCGGTCCACTCGGTCATGGCAGCGCGCGACGTTCGCTCCGCTCATCTTCCAGCAGCTGTTCGACGCGGCGCAGGTCCGCTTCGGTGTCCACACCCGCCGCGGGAGGGTTGGCGACCGGCAGCACATAGATCGGCTCGCCCTGCCACAGGATACGCAGCTGCTCCAAGCATTCGACTCGTTCCAATTCAGAAGCAGCCCAGGCCGAATAGCGCCGGAGAAATCCCGCGGTATAGGCATAAATGCCGATATGCCGCCAGTAACTCGCGCCGTCAGGCAATGCTCGCTGCCCGCCGGAAAATGCGTCGCGCGCCCAAGGAATCGGTGCGCGGCTGAAATACAGCGCCGAACCATGGCGGTCGAAAACGACCTTCACGGCATTCGGATCGAACAGCTCCTCGGCCGCACCGATCGGCGCCGCCAGCGTGGCCACCTCCGCCCGCTGCTGCGCGGCGAAGGCCTCCGCCAACCGGTCGACCAGACCGGGGTTCAACAGCGGTTCATCGCCTTGAAGATTCACGATCAACACACGGTCATCCCAAGTCAGTCGCTGGGCGACCTCGACCAGGCGTTCGGTGCCACTGGCGTGATCAGTGCGGGTCAGCAAGGGACGAACCGGCAGCGCCTTGACCGCCTCCGCGATCCGTTCGTCGTCCACGGCCACGACGATCTCATCGGCAGCGGTCTGCAAGGCCCGCTCGCAGACATGAACAATCATCGGCTTGCCGGCGAGCGGCAGCAGCGGTTTCCCGGGCAGTCGGGTGGACCCGAACCGGGCGGGAATAACAATCTTAAATCGCGCCATCGGCACCGAGAGGGGATGCGGAAGCCGGCATCCTGCCCAAGGCGTCATACTCCTCGAGGCTCAGCTTTCGAGCCTCACTGTCGAGCATCACCGGAATCTCATCGCGGATGGGGTAGGCCAGCCGGTCGAATTTACAGATCAGCTCCTGCTGTTCGCGTCGATAGATCAATTCGCCCTTGCAGATCGGGCACACCAGAATCTCGAGAAGTTTCTTATCCATGGAATTTGGCTCTCAGCCGTTGCAGTAGATCGTGCCCGAATTCGGGCGTGAGTCGCGCTTCGATGGGCACGTACCAATGGCGCTGTGTGGCAAACGATTGGCATTTTACCGCGTCCTTCTCGGTCATCAGCACAGCGGTATCGCCGGCGGCGGCGATATCGTCGCTCCGGTAGCGATGATGATCCGGAAACGCCTTCACCACGGGGTTCAGCCCGATCGCGTGCAAATCGGAAAAGAAGCGCTCCGGGTTGCCGATACCGGCGACGGCATAGACCCGTTCCCCGACGAATCGGGTCAGCGGGACGCAGTCTCCACTCACGAGATTCACCGCATGGGACCCGACCACGGTCATGCCATAACTGCCATGGGCCGGGACGCCGCCCCGCTGCACGATGAAATCCACGCCAGCCGTCCGCTCCACCGGCTCGCGCAGAGGTCCTGCGGGCAGGCAAAGGCCATTGCCGAACCGGCGTTCTCCGTCGATCAGCAAAATCTCCAAATCCCGCCCCAGCCGGTAGTGCTGCAAACCATCATCCGCGATAATCAAATCACAGGCGCCGGCCGCCAGCAGCAGGCGGGCGGAATGCACGCGGTTGGCTGCTACCGCGACGGGGGCTCCGGTCCTCCGCGCCACCAGCACCGGTTCATCACCCGCGACGAACGGATCGCTTTCCGGACCCACACGCAACGGTTCTCGGGAAGGCCGCTGGCCACCGTAGCCCCGACTCACCACACCCGGCCGGTAACCGGCGCGACGCAGCCAGTCCGCCAACCAAATGGTCAGGGGCGTCTTGCCGGTTCCGCCCACGGTCAAGTTGCCGACCACGATCACCGGCACCGGCAAGCGTTCCACGGACTTCCAGCCGCTCAGATAGGCCCGGCGGCGAAGCCGAGCCACGCTGCCGAAAACTCCGGACAGGGGTTTCAGCCAAGGGGCGGCCGCTCCCTCGCGATACCACTGATCCTCGAGCCAGTGCGCCAATCGGTCGCGGAACATCGGCTTCAAGGTCTTGTGCCCGCCTCGTGCGTCGCGAACGTAATCCGCGTGAAACCCAAACCCGCGGCGACGTCCAACACGGTCATCACCGCCTGGTGCGGCGTGTTCCGGTCGGCGCGAATGACAATCATGGTATCGCGCCGACCGCCGGATACCGCAGCGATGGCGTTTCGCAGCGACACGACCGAGCTGTCCGGCAATAGCGCTTGACCCACGCTGATCCGCGATGCCGCGTCGATCGATACCTCGATCCCCTTCTCCGCGACAGCGCCTTTACCACCGGATTCCGGCAGTTTGATTTTCAGCGCCGACTCATGCCGAAAGGTCGTCGTCAGGACCAGAAAGATCAGCAGAACGATCAGCACGTCGATCATCGGAATCAGGTTGAGTTCCGGATGATCGCGCCGCCGGGTACGGAAGTTCATGGGACTCGCCTCATTCCACGGCATTCCGCTCGGCGTCGAGTTCGGAAATCAGATTGCAGGCCTCCTGCTCCATGCGCAGCGCAAGTTCGCTCACTCGCCCGTCGAAATACCGATGGAACATCAGGCTGGGTATGGCGACCGCGAGACCGGCAGCCGTTGCGAAGAGAATCTCCGAAATGCCTCCGGCGAGCAGCGCCGGATCGCTGACGCCCTGAGCCGCGGAAAACGTCGAAAAGACCTTGATCATCCCGACCACGCTGCCGAGCAGCCCCAAATACGGGGAGATTGCGGCGATCGTGCCCAGGGTGTTCAGATACCGCTCCAATTCATGGACCGCCTGCCGCCCCGCCTGTTCGATGCTCTCTCGCATCGCTTCCCGCCCATCGGCCCTGCTCGACAATCCGGCTGCGATGACTGCACCGAGCGGTGAACCGAGGCGAATCTGCCTGAGCTGAGCGGCATCCAGCTGACTCTGCCGATGAAGCTTCCAGACTTGGGTCATCACCTCGGTCGGAATCACGCGTCCCGGGCGCAGCGCCCACAGCCGCTCCAGGATGATCGCCAGCGCGACGACGGAGCAGAGCAGGAGGGGCCACATCAGCCAGCCGCCGGCACGGATGATTTCAAGGAGGTTCACGTTGGACCCATCTATCAAGATGCGGCGATTCTACCGCAAAGAGCGCGGAGCGCACGCCCGCGCGGAAGGGATGCCCCGCTCAACCCAAAGCCAGGCGATCGGCCACGCGACCAGACAACAGATGGCGGCGGCGGCGTATACCGCCTGCTGCCCCAACGGCTCCCACGCGGCGCCAGCAGCCCACGCTCCGAGGGCTCCTCCCAGTCCGAAACTGGTACTGCTGTACAGGCCCTGGCCTTTGCTTCGGTGACTGCCGCTGAAATAGCGGTGAGTCAACTGGATACCCACCGCGTGGGTAGCCCCGAAACTGGCCGCATGCAGGCACTGAGCGAGGATCAGGAGCATCAGGTCCTCGACCGCATAGGCCACCAAGGACCACCGGATCGCCGCCAGCAGCAGGCTGGTCAGGAGAATCTCTCGCAGCGTAAATCGTTTCAGCAGGCGTGGAATGACCAGGAACATGAGGATTTCGGCAATCACGCCGAGCGCCCAGAGTTGTCCGATGTGATTCGCATCGAATCCGTGCGCATCAAGATAAATGGAGAAGAAAACGTAATAGGGCCCATGCGAGAGCTGAAGCAACATCACGACGAAGAAAAACGCCAGGACGTCCCGGCGCCTGACAATTCGCCAGAACTTGTCCGTGCTGACCTCGGCGGCCCACTCGGCCCGCGGCACGACCAGGCTGATCACCCAGAGGCCGACCAGCAGCCACCACAGAAGCAGAGGTAAACAGTCGATCGAGAACCTGGAGCGCAGCGCATAGCCGAGCGCGGCGACGGCAACGATGAACCCAACCGAGCCCCAAAGCCGGACCCGGCTGTAACGCTGCACCGCGCGTCCCAGGTGCCTCAGTGTCAGCGCCTCGAACAACGGCAGACACGCGTTCCAGAAAAAGCTGAAGAAGAGCGTGACCCAGAACAGCGGCCAGAAACCTTGAACCCGGGAGAATCCGGCAGCGGCGGCCACGGCCGCCAAACCTGCCAGCCGGATCAGGCCTACGCCCTGCCCGGTGCGGTCCGCCAACCAGCCCCAGACCGTCGGGGCGAAAATCTTGGTGGCGGCGACCAGGGCCATCAACTGGCCGATCTGCTCCGGAGCGAAGCGCTGCGACTCTAGGTACAGGGCCCAGTAAGGAAGAAAGGCGCCCAGTCCGGCGAAGTACAAAAAGTAATAGGCCGAGATGCGCCAGTACGGAAACGCGGCACCGCCGGTGATGGGTTCTGGCGGTGCGGCCCGACCGGTCAAGCGTCGCCGGCGGGGATTGGATTCAAACCGGTGGCGACATCCGCATTTTGCGCCCGATGGCGCAGCCAGTGATCCATCAGCACCAATGCCACCATCGCTTCCGCAATCGGCGTGGCCCGAATGCCGACGCAGGGATCGTGGCGTCCGGTGGTCACAACTTCCGCTGGCTCCCCCCGGAGATTAACGCTACGGCCCGGCAGGCGCAGACTCGATGTGGGCTTCAATGCAATGCTCGCGATCACCGCCTGGCCGGTCGAAATGCCCCCGAGCACACCGCCGGCATGATTGCTCAAGAACCCTTGCGGGCTGATTTCGTCGCGAAAGGCGGTGCCCTTGGTGTCCACACAGGAAAATCCGTCGCCGATTTCAACGCCCTTGACGGCATTGATGCTCATCAGCGCGTACGCGAGTTCGGCATCGAGCCGATCGAAAATAGGTTCGCCCAGGCCGGCGGGGACCCCTTCCGCCACCACGGTGATACGCGCGCCGATCGAATCACCCTCTTTCCGCAGGGCATCCATGTAAGCCTCCAGTTCCGCAATCTTGTCGGGGTCGGGGCAGAAGAACGGGTTACGTTCGACCTCCTCCCACACCACCCGCTCCGCCCGGATCGGGCCGAGCTGCGCGAGAAAACCGCGAATCCGAATGCCCAGCCGTTCGCGGAGATATTTCTTGGCGACGGCCCCTGCCGCCACACGCATGGCGGTCTCTCTCGCGGAACTGCGCCCGCCGCCGCGGTGATCACGAACACCGTACTTCATGTAATAGGTGTAATCGGCATGACCCGGTCGAAAGAGCTCCGACAGATTGCCGTAATCCTTGGAACGCTGATCGACGTTCTCGATCAGCAGGCCGATCGGCGTGCCGGTCGTGACGCCCTCGAATACCCCGGACAGGATTTTGACCTCATCCGGCTCCCGCCGCTGGGTGGTATGACGCGACTTGCCGGGACGGCGGCGCTCCAGCTCGAACTGGAGGTCGGATTCCGTCAACGGCAAACCCGGCGGACAGCCGTCGACGATACAGCCGATCGCGGGGCCGTGGCTTTCGCCGAACGAGGTGACGGTGAACAATTTTCCCAGCGTGTTTCCGGACATGATGATGTAAAGGTCGATGAATCAAAGCCGGCGCAGCCGATTCGCCGCGCTGCCGCTCCACGGCTGCCGAAGGGTCAGGCCAGCAGCGGCTGCGCCGCCCGAACTTGCTCCGCCGTCAGCAGGAAGACGCCGTCTCCGCCGCGCTCGAAGTCGAGCCAGAGGAACGGGATGTCCGGGAAGGTGTGGAGCAAGGCTTCGGCACTGCTCCCGACTTCGACGACGAGAGAACCCAACGGGTTCAGGTGCAGCGCCGCCTGCTGCAGGATGCGTCGGACGCACTGCAGGCCATCCTCCGCCGCTTCCAGTCCAATCCTCGGTTCGGCATGGTATTCCGGCGGCAGTTGTTCCCATTCCGCACGGTTCACATAGGGCGGGTTGCTGACGATCAGGTCGTAGGTCTTCGTTCCGAGCTGCGCGCACAGGTCCGAGGCGATGAGCGTGACCTGATCTTCCAGGCGATGGCGGCGCACGTTCTTGACCGCCACCGCCAACGCCGCCGGCGACAACTCCACCGCATCGATCCGAGCGTCGGGGAAGGCATGGGCGCACGCGATGGCGATACAGCCGCTGCCGGTGCAGAGGTCCAGAACAGCGTGCACCCGATCCGGATCGACCCACGGTGCGAACCGGTTCTCGATGAGCTCGGCAATCGGCGAACGCGGGACCAGAACCCGCTCGTCGACGTAAAACGGCAAGCCTGCAAACCAGGCTTCATGGGTCAGATACGCCAGCGGCTTACGCTCTTCGATCCGACGCGCGATGAGAGACAGGACCGCTTCACGTTCCTCACGGGTCAGGACGGCGGCAAAATACGGCTCCGGCAAGTC
>JALORT010000280.1 GCA_025458755.1 Methylotetracoccus sp. | reverse complement strand
GCCCAGCTGCACCCCGAGGTGCGCAAGGCGATCTATGCCGGTATCCAGGCCAGGAACCAGGATAACCGGAACAAGATCGAGCTGGCGCAGAAGTACCAGAGTGCGGACATGGCGACCAAGCAGGCGCTGGGCCTGCAGGTGACGGCCTACGACAAGTACGTGGACATCAAAAACAAGTTTCCGGACCTGGACGACTGGCAGGCGCGCGAGGCGGCCGGGATCAAGGTGGACAGCCGGTACAAGATTCTGAGCCATACGCTGATCGCCATGGACAACGACCAGGTGGGATTTCTCGCCGAGGACCGCAAAGAGCCAGGAAAGATCGTCAAGGTGGCGGTGCCCGGCATGAAGATGAGCGACTACAAGAAGAACACGAAGGATACGCTCGAAAAGTTCACGAACATGCACTGGCCGGTGATCCAGGGCGAGACGCCCGAACACGAAGTGCGCGGCAAGGGCGTGTTCGCGGCGGCGTTCGACGCCGAGCAGAAACCCGACCGGCAGCGGTGGATGTATACCGAGGTCATGCCGGCCTTCCGTGACTGGCTGGAGCAGCAGAGCGGCGAGGTGGACGTGCCCGGCAAGGACGGCAAGCCGACCACCCGGCGGCTGACCACGGGCGAGATGAACAAGCAGCTGCGAGCGATCATGAAAGAGCTGGATGGCGGCGGCGAGAAGCCTGCGGAGGGCGGAGCCGAAACGACCGACGACCAGGGAAGCTGGGACTACTACCGCCGGCAGCAGCAGGGCAAAGGAAAGGACTGGAAGAAGTACGCCGAAGACAAGCGGAACGCTCCGCAAACCGACCCGCGCGAGCGCCGGCCGATGTCGCCGTTATCCGCCGTTCGCGGGGGAGATGGTGCGTATCCTCCGAACTGGATGAAAGGCACCGACGAATAGTGACCGCATGACGACCAGGAGCCCAATCGATAATGAACAAGACCGTTCAGGGATGGTTTCAGGACGACGAGTTTAAGGCCCTTCCCAGCACCGACAAAGAAAGAGTGATCAGCCGCTATTTCGACGACCAGATGGCGGATGACTCTTTTAAAGCCCTTCCGGACAACGAACAGCAGTCCATCCGATCCACATTCGTAGACTTGAACATGCAGCCCCACCGGCCGAAGGCGCCCAGCCGCGGCGTGGTGGGCGACCTCGGCGCTTCGCTTGGCCGCGGCGCGCTCGGCGCCGGCGAGATGGTCATGCGCGGGGTTGCCGGAGCATCCGAGCTGCTGGGCGTTGCCCCTGAAGAAGGCGAGCCCAACCGCGCGCGCGAGATCGGCAAGGACATCGCCGGCTACCGGGACGACACGATCCCGGTCAGCCGCGAGGCGCAGGCCGACCCGGTTCGGAAAGCGTGGACCGGCGGCGTTGAGTCGGCAACGACTTCGCTGTTGGCGGTGGCGCCGGCGGTGACGCTGGGGGTCTTGACGGGCGGCGCGGGCGCTGCGGCGGCCGGGTATCTGATGGGGGCGCCGATGTTCGGCGCCGCGCAGTACGATCAATCCCTCGAGGAGTTCACCAAGAAAGGGGTGCCGAAGGACGAGGCGCACATGGCGGCCCTGATGATGGGCGCCTCCGAGGCCGGGTTCGAGTTCGTGACCGATGCGCTTGAGATCGCTACGGTCGGTTTCGGCGGCCTGGTGACGAAGCCGCTCAAGGACGCGGCCAAGAACAGCGTGAAGCGGACGATCACGAGCTCATGGGGCGAGGCAATTAAAAGGGGCGTTGCGATAAAGGCCACAGAGACCGTCGGCGAGTCGATGAACGTCGGCACTCAGGCCGAAATTGAGCGGAATACCGGCGTCGCCGATCAGCGTTTTTGGGGAGCAATAAAGGATCAGTTCGGGCAAATCGCCGTGGCCGGGATGATCTTCGGGGCGATCGGCGGCGGCCTGCACAAGGCGCGGTCATCGCACGTCAAGGGCCTGATCACCGACAAGGCCGCGGACCCGGAGGAGCGGCTGGGGGCGGTGCAGGAGATTTACCAGGAGATCGCGCGGACGGATCCGGGGCTCGCCGACCGGTGGCGCACCGGTGCGACGATGGCGGTACTGCATGGGAAGGCGATTAGCGAGGACATCGAGGACGTTCAGGAACAGCCGCCCGCCGCTCCGGCTGGATCGGCCGGCGAGGACACGACGGTTACGGCCACGGCACCGGCACCCGCGAAACGGAAGAAGACAGCGGCGGAGATCCTGACGGGGAGGACGGCGCCGATCCGGCAGGCGCCTGAAGTCGGAAGTCCGAAGGCGGAAGGTGGAATGGAAGAACCAGTTTCCCAGCCGCCGGCCTATGCCGAGGCGATCACCGGACGCCGGGTGCCCATGCGGCAGCCGTCCCAGGCACCCGTTGAAATGGCCCAGCAGGCACCGGCAGAGGCCGTCCAGCCCGCGACTGTTGTCGAGGACGTGGGCAGGGGTGCGTTGCCGGAGGTTGTGGAAGAACAGGCCCAGGTAGCGGATCCATGGCAGATGCCGCGTTCGGAGTTTGCCAAAACATCAACGGTAAATCGTGGCAATAATTATTTGGCGGTGCGTTCTCCGGACGGGAGTACATTTATAATTCGCACGTTGGACACAGCCAAATACACCGACGCCGATGCAATAGAGGCATCACACAAGGATTACATCAAAAAAGCGATTGAAGATGGCAAGCCGGTTCCTCCCGAAGTTCTGGCAGAGTATCCAGACTTAGTTGAAAAACCGAAGACCACCGCCGCCGAGACGATTACCGGCCGCCCCCATCAAACGGCACCCGACCAGACCATCGAAGACGATAAAACCGCCGGGATCGCGCGGGAAGAGATCGCCAGGGAAGAGGCCCGGGATGATGTTGCGGCGCGTGCGGCGGAGCCGGCCGCCGACATTCTTAACAAGGATGGCCAGCCGTACAAGAACGCGAACGCGGCGCGGTTCGCGCTGCGCGGGAAGAAGTTGGAGGGGTCTCACGATGTCGTTGCCGTCGCGGGAGGATACGCCCTGCGACCGAGGGCCGGCCAGAGCCCTATCGGTGAGGCGGCGCAGGAGTCCAAGCCGGCGGCAGCGGCTACTAAGGAGAAGGCTGAAGGCGGAAGGCTGAAGGCGGAAGGTAAAGAGCCGTGGGAGATGTCGCGTTCGGAGTTTGCAAAAACATCAACGGTAAATCGTGGCAATAATTATTTGTCGGTAAGCTCTCCGGACGGGAGCGCGTTCACGATTCGCACGTTGGACACAGCCAAATACACCGATGCTGAAGCAATAGCATTATCGCACAAAGATTACATCAAAAAAGCGATCGAAAACGGCAAGCCCGTACCAGCCGAAGTGCTGGCCGAGTATCCCGACCTGATTGAAAAGCCAAAGACCGATGCGGCGGCGACCATAACCGGCAAAAAGGCGGTGCAGCGTGAACAAGAAAAAACTGAGCCTGTTGAAGGTGCGGCAGCGGATCAGGCAGCTGAAGCGGGAGCGCCGGCGGCGGAAGTAGCTGCGCCAGCGGGCGCACGCTCTGCACGAACGTCCCCAACGGTGCGAACAGAGAAAGCACGTTCTGCACGAACGTCCCCAACGGTGCGAACTGAAGACGCAAATCCGATTGAAATTCAGCCGAAGCCATTGGCTGAAATCATGGTAAACATCAAAGCATACTCGGAATCAGGGGCGGCGATGATTGTCAAGGAGCGGGCGGACGTGGCTTTGAGTGAAAACGCCGAGCAGGCGACGACGGCGAGGAAAATACTTGAATGCCTAAATATCTGAGCGACAAGGATGCAAGCGTGTTGCGCGCCGAAGGCCGCGCAAAGCATTTGCCAGAAGCGAGTCGTAGGGCGGTAGCGGAGATCGATCCGCACGACGAGACGCACAAGGCAACGATGAAGCTGCTCGACCGGCTCGTAGCGGGGCAGGAAATGCTGGCGGGCGAGATGGCGGAAGCGCGCCGGGACGCCGCGGCAGCAATGGAAAATGTTTCCAATGTGATGACGGCGGCGGCGAGGCAGGCCCCCTCGCCATCTCCTCCCGCAGAGAGAATCAGGCGATGGGATTTCAGCATCGAGCGGGACGAGGACGGGCGCATCAAAAAAGTGGTGGCGAGGACGTAGAATGG
>JALORT010000279.1 GCA_025458755.1 Methylotetracoccus sp. | reverse complement strand
TGCGATCGGCGCAGCGCTGTATCTGTTCGAGCGCCGGGTCCATCGGCTCGGGATGCGGTTCGCGAACAACGCGTTCCACCTGAACCTTCAGGCCGGCCAGCGGGGTGCGGAACTGATGCGCGGCGTTCGCGATGAAACGCTGCTGAGTTGCGATGGCCGCTGCCAGCCGGGCCAGCAACACATTGATGGTCCGCGTCAACGTGCGCACCTCGCGTGGTACCCGCGTGTCGGGGATCGGCGCCAAGTCGCGCGGCGAACGCTGTGCAATCTCGCGGGTCAATGTGTGCAGCGGACGAAGCCCACGATTGATGCCGATCCACACGTGGAATCCGCCGACTAAAACCAGCAGGACCTGCGGCACCAGCACGGCTAACAGAATCTCGGTCATCAGTCCGCGGCGCTTGTTCAGGGTTTCGGCGACCTGAACCACCACCTCCTCCGGGCTGTTCTTGGGTTCGATCACCATCGAGACGACACGAACCTTCTGCCCCCGCATGGTGCTGTCGAAATAGGTTGGCTGTGCGCGCACTGCCGACAAGTCTGGTGGGGCGGGAACGCCCTTGTCTCCGGCCATGAATCCCAGCTGGGACGATTCGATCTTGAAGAACGTCTGGTCCACGTCATCCCATTGGAAAACCTCCAGTGCCGTGGGCGGCAGTTCGAACGTGACTCGGCCCTTCTGCGCTTTGACTTCCTGCGCCAGCGACCTCGCGGAGTCCAGCAGCCAGCGGTCGTAGGCGAGGTTGGCGAAGTGCAGCGCCACGAAGTACGAGACGGCGGAATCGACGATAACGAACAGTGCCATCGGCACGGCGAGCCGCAACAGCAGCTGAGCCCGCAGGCTTCTCGGGCTACTCATGGGCCGGCTTTTCCAACAGGTAGCCCAGTCCCCGGACCGTTCTGATTTTCAGGCCGCAAACTTCCATCCGTTTGCGTAATCGGTGGACGTAGACTTCAATGGCGTTGTCCGCGATTTCTTCATCTCCAACCGACAAGCGCTGAGCAATCCGGTCCTTACTGACCACACGCCCCGCTTGTACGACCAGCGCTTCCAGCACCCCATACTCCCGGGGGGAAAGGATGATCGGTTGATCATCGATCAAGGCTTGGCGATGGGCGGTGTCGATCGTCAACCTGCCAAGTTTCATATCGCTGCCGAAGCTCCCGTAGCGTCTCCGGATCAAGGCGCGAACTCGGGCTTCCAGTTCCCGCATGTCAAACGGTTTGGACAGGTAATCATCCGCGCCGCGTTCGAGCCCCTTCACGCGATCGTCCACCGCATCGCGCGCGGTGAGAATCAGCACGGGCGTGGCATTCTTGCGCGCCCGCAGCGTCTGCAGGACTTCGAAACCGTCCTTGTCCGGCAAGCCGAGGTCAAGGATCACCAGATCGAATTCCTGTGCCAGGAGGATGCTTTCGGCGTAGCCGCCGCTGCGCGCGCAGGTCACCGTGTAACCGCCTCGGCTGAAGACGTGCAACAGACCGTCCGCCAGCGCGGTGTCATCCTCGATGAGCAGAAGTCGCATGGCGGCGCTGCGTGCTGAAAGTTTGGTGAAAGCTTGGTGCGGTAAGATCTAAAGCAGGTCCCCCGCGTCAAATCAACGACCTCCGCGCGGATTTTCCCGATTTCGAGCGTTGGTCCGGATGCACGATACCACGTTGATGCCCGTCGGTTTGAAATCCGCATGCTGGAAAGCCTGATAAGAACTTCTCTGAAGCAGCGCCTCGTCGTCGTAGTGATGGCCCTGACGCTGTGCGGATTCGGCATCGCGGCGATCCAACAGTTGTCGGTCGATGCCTTTCCCGACGTCACCAACGTCCAGGTGATGGTTGCCGCGAAAGCCCCGGGACGTTCGCCGGAAGAAGTGGAACGTTTCGTCACCGTGCCGCTCGAGATCGCGATGACCGGCCTGCCCGGATTGACCGACATGCGCTCGGTCAATCGCAATGCGCTGTCGCAGATCACGCTGGTGTTCACCGACGAAACCGATGTCTATTTCGCCCGCCAACTGGTGATGGAGCGGTTGATGGAGGCGCGCGAACGTTTGCCGCAGGACGTCGCTCCGGTGATCGGTCCGGTGTCGACCGGTTTGGGCGAAGTCTATCAGTACACGCTGGACCATCCCGATGATGGGAACCGGCCTCTGACCGTCGCCGAGCTGTCCGAGCGACGGACGATACAGGATTGGGTGGTCAGGCCGCTGCTACGAGGCATCCCGGGTGTCGCCGAGATCAATTCGATCGGAGGCCACGAGCGGCAGTACCAGATCGAAGTGAACCCGCACCGCCTCCAGCATTACCGGCTGCAACTCAAGGATGTCTACACCGCACTCGAACGCAACAATGCGAATGCCGGGGGCGGCAAGCTGCCGCATCATGCCGAACAGTATCTGATCCGCGGCATCGGCTTGATCGAAAATGTGCAGGACATCGAGGAGATCGTGCTGAAGGAAGTCGCTGGCACACCGGTGTTCATGCGCGATGTCGCGCGCGTCAGCATCGGCAACGCGGTGCGCTACGGGGCTGTGATCAGGCAGGGAGTGACCGAGTCGGTCGGCGGTATTGTGATGATGATTCGCGGCGGGAACGCCAAGAAGATCGTGACGGAAGTCAAGGCGCGCGTCCAGGAAGTCAACGAGCAGAAGCTGTTGCCGGGCGGCCTGCAGATCGTCCCCTACTATGACCGGACGCAGCTCGTCGATGCGGCGATCCAGACCGTCACGAAGGTCCTGGCGGAGGGCGTGGTGCTGGTGGTGATCGTCTTGTTGCTGTTCCTCGGGGATCTCCGCTCCAGCCTGATCGTGGTCACGACGCTGATCCTGGCCCCGTTGGGGACCTTCATGATGATGAACGAGTACGGTATCTCGGCCAACCTGATGTCGCTCGGCGGCCTCGCGATCGCTATCGGTATCATGGTGGACGGCTCGGTCGTCGTGGTCGAGAATGCTTTTCGCCACTTGGGCGAAGCGAAGGAGACCGGAGAAAACCGCGCGGTGATCGTGCTGCGCGCCGCGTCGGAAGTGGGGACACCCGTGCTGTTCGGTGTCGGCATCATCATTTTGGTCTTTCTGCCGCTGATGACGCTGGCCGGGCTCGAAGGGAAACTGTTCGCACCGCTCGCGTACACCATCGCGATCGCGTTGTTCATCTCGCTGGTGCTGTCGCTGACGCTGTCGCCGGTACTGTGTTCGTACTTATTGAAAGGCGGCGCCGAACACGATACCTGGATCATCGCCCTGATGAAACGCCCGTATCTGAAGCTGCTCGAATTTGCGCTGGATCGGCCGGCTGTCGTCGTCACGGCCGCGGTGCTGCTGCTGGCGGGAAGTCTCGCGCTGTTTCCGTTCCTGGGCACTTCGTTCATTCCTGAGCTGAAGGAAGGCTCGATCGTCACCGGAATCAACCGCATGCCCAGCACTTCGCTGGAGGAATCGGTGGCGATGGAGATGGAGGCGATGCGGCTGGTCATGGAGGTTCCCGGCGTGGTCACGGCGGTTTCGCAACTCGGGCGCAGCGAAAACCCGACGGATTCGCAGCCTGAGAACGAGTCCACGCCGATACTGTCCATGGCGCCGCGCGACCGGCTCCCGAAGGGGTGGGATCAGGACCGCATCATGGAGGCGCTGCGCGAGAAGTTGCAAGTCATACCGGGTGTGCAGATCGTGATGGCGCAGCCGATCTCGGATCGTGTCGACGAGATGCTGACCGGCGTTCGCTCCGATATTGCGATCAAGCTGTTCGGCGACGAGCTGCCGGTGCTGAAGCAAACGGCAGATGAGATTGTCAGGGTACTGAACGGTATCGCCGGGTCTTCGGATATCCGGGTGGAACGCTTGAGTGGCCAGCAGTACCTTGTTATTGATATCGACCGGCGGACGATTGCGCGCTACGGGATCAACGTGGCGGATATCAATGATGTGATCGAAACGGCCATCGGCGGGCGGGTCAGCACCGAGATCTATGAGGGAGAAAGGCGTTTCGGTGCCAACGTGCGGTTTCCGCCGCAGTTTCGCAGCAACCCCGGGGCGATCGGGGCCATCACGTTGGAATCGCCTAACGGTGCGCGCGTGCCGTTGCGGGATCTCG
>JALORT010000278.1 GCA_025458755.1 Methylotetracoccus sp. | reverse complement strand
TGGCTCAGCGAGAAAATCAGTCGGCGTCTCGATGAGGCGTCGCAGCAAGTGTTCGAGCGTGGGACCTTCCTGGTTCATGCGGCGTGATGGGAGAATTTGTCAAAAACCTGGGTGCTGGGACAGTCGTCACAGACAACCGGGCGTCTTGCGCATCGGGCAAGTGAAAAGCGAGTGGACAAAGACGCGACATCATCGGCGCTCCGGAGTTCTGTGACCGGCAGGCCAAGTGTGCCCGAGGTGAACGAACACGGCGACACGAAACCCATTTCGTCAATGAACAGGAATCGCCTGCCCGGACCGCAATCGGGGACCGGGCGGTGGATGTCGTGAACTGCGGACATGAGTCGATTCAGGTAGGATTCGCCACCAGCGATGACCAGCCCACGCGATGCAAATTCGGCGCGGAGGTCGCTAATTTGTTCGGTGAAGCGAGAAACCTGGGCCGGGAGCGGTCGGTTATCAGGAAAATACTCCGGTCGGTCGCGTCCCCCGAGAAGGTTGAAGGTAAGTTCTTCCGCACCCCAATCAGCGACTTCGCGAGCAAGCTCGGGAAAACGCTCGATTGTGGAACGAAGCAGGACCGTGTTCACGCGCAACTTCAGAGGCCGGGAGCTGGCGAGGCGCTCTTTTACGAGGGCCGCAACATGGACGCGCAGCGACTTGAACAGCCCGGGAGAACAACGAATCGCATCATGGGCTTCATCGGGCGAATCGAGACTGATGGTTAGTTCAGAGTAATGATCCAGCAAGTGGCGGCGGACGACAGATGATCCCAGGGATGTTCCGTTGGTCGTCGCGCTGATGTGAAGTCCCCGTCCAGTGGCGTGCGCCGCGAGCTCGGGAAGCTCGGTTAGAAGCAATGGTTCGCCACCAAGCCAGCTCACCAGCACCGGATCACGATGTGTTAGTTGATAATCCGCAAGCACATCCAGAACACGCCGAATCGCGACTGGATCAGCGGCGGTTCGGGCGTAAGGAAGTCTGCGGTCGAAGGCGCAGAAAGCACACGAGAGATTGCAACGGGTGGTGACGCGCCAGAGAACAATCATGAGCGTATGGTTTCCGGATTCACTTCGGTGGCGGGACCGAATTTCTGACGGCTGAAAGCGTGCGCGAAAGCGACAAGGCCTTCCAGTGTGGGGACCGCGTGGATGTTCCACGCCTGCTCGTCGCGCGCGCGGCGCAATGTTGCCGGGAGATTCCGGTAATATGAATGCGCCGGCCTTTCCCAGTCGGATGAAATGTTGAGTGCGAGAGTTCCGCCACCGCGGCCTTTGTTCATGGCTTGGGCGCATATCCTCCAACCCGGATTGCCCCGCTCGTCGGGATCATCAAACATGGTCGTCACCCCGTCGTCCGAGATTGACAGCACATGGACGGGACGCTCGTCAGGACGGCGGGTGGCGTAGGTGTCGCGCAGGACATGGAGCGGAAACTGCGTGCCGCCGCCGTAATGCGCGGTGAGCACGCGCAGGATCGCCGTTTCATCGCGGATGAACCCCGGGGTGCTTTGAAACTGGTGCTTGCCGCTCCAAAGCGTGGCCTGGACGCGCGCACCCGCCCGAAGGGCGGATAGGACGATGATCGCCCCGGCAAGCGCCGGGTAGGAGATTTGGACCGCGGGATTAGGCATCGATCCGGAGCTGTCCACATAAAGGTCGAGATCGACGGCCTCGCGACCTGGCTCGCGGCCGGGGGTGCGGCCGTAGACACGCCGCACCGTGGTAAGGCCGGGAATGAGTCGTGGGCTTTGCAGGATGGACTGGAACCAATCGCACTCATCAAGCGGGTCGCCGATTTCCCATGGCTCAAGACCTTCCAACTGGGGCTCGGTGCTTTCCGGAGCGGGGCGGCGCGGGTAGCGTACAAGGTGTTGCTGCGCGAGTTCGCGGTAGTATTCGATGGCGGCATCGTGTTCGCTGCCTGGCCAACCGGCGGCACGGAGGATTTCCGCATACTCGAATGGCTGGCGCTGCTGGCCGGACCCAGGCTTCAGGGATGATGGCAGATCGGCTGGCTTTGCCGTATCACCATCATTTTCATCATCGGGATCGATGCCGGTTATGAGCGGATCCAGCGAGGGATGGCGGATGTCCCCATCGTCGGCAGAGGCATCGGTGAGGCCGGCGGGAATGCCACCCGCACCCGCTGTTCTGGTATCGTGCAACGCGGCGAAATCCTCCGCAGCCTGCTGATCTTCGACCAGATGCGGCAACAGCAGCACGGCGAACTTCCCGGCGGCACCAAGCCAGTCGGCGGCATAACAGCGCACGAGACGCATGCCCAGCCATGCATCTCCTTCAAGCGCGTCGTTGGTGGGGCCACCACCGAGAGAACCGCGAGGAAGACTCCACAGGAGTTCGTAGATCCTCAAATAGAGGGTCCAGACGGCTCCAGGCGGAGGGGCATCCGTGGCGCGTTTGCCGAGACGCTGATAGATTTCGTGCATTCGTAGCCCGGCGGAGCGCTGAAGCCGGTCATTGATCAGCAGATCGGTGTAGAGATTGGCAACCATCGGAGCCTGGTCTTCGAGAGTGGGCAGCGCGCGCCGCATGCGGGCCAGACAACGGGCGTGATCTGTCAGTGTCGCGGGGGCAAGCACGTGGTGTCCGATTTCATGGGCGAGGATTTCCACGGCGTAGTCGGCGATGCCGCATTCCTCAGCGTGTGGCAGATCGACGACGATCACCTGGTCATGCAGCCGGATCATGGCGAAGCTGCCGGTGAGATGCTCGGCACGGGCGGCGTTGCGCGATTCGCAAAGCAGCGGCGGGCTGAGTTGAGTGTAACGGCTCCATGCGGCGAGCGCTTGCGGCCAGGCTTTCTCCCAGCGGGTTTTGAGATCGGACGCCATCATAGCTCGGAGAGGACGGGACCGGTCCAGATGGAGTGGCTTTGCGCGGAGGTAACCGCATAGGTCTTATCCAAGACCACACAACTGGTGGCCCTGTGGCCAACTGGAAGACGGGAACCGCCGCTTGAAGCCGAGACCCGTGCCGCGACCTGAATTTCCTGCGGCGACGCCCGGTGGAACGTGGCACCGAACGCGTCAGCAACCAGGATCCAGGAATCATCGCCGCTATGAACCAGAATGTGCGAGCCACTCCGCGTGACAAGCGGCGGAGTCAGGAAAAGCCCGCCGAATCCGCGAAACGATCCGATGCGCCGATTCAGCCTGTCTGGCGGATGGTAACCGAACCATGGATCTGAAAGATGCAAGTCGCGCACATCGGGCCAATTTGCATCGGCTGGCGCATCAAGCGTTTTGAGCGCGAGGACAGGCGGCAGGGAACCGGCTGCGGCGAGTGCGGCAACGCGGTAGTGTGAGAGACCGGCGCGCCACGCGAGCACTTGGGCGACAACCAGCAACTGGTCCTGATCCGCACATTGCGGAGCGAGCGCGACGAGACGATTCCGCCACATTTCCGCACGCGTGACGGGCGTGACCGCGATGTGGTGGGCGGCGTTGATGAGCGAGCGCATGACCCGGTGCGGTGCGCTGGAAATGTGCGTGGATATGGATGGAAAAACCGTCGTCCACAGCGCGTTGATCTCGGGGCGGGCCGCAGATGGGCCGGCGAGTTTTTCGGCAACGAGTTGCAAGCCGAGTTCATAGGCCTGATTGAGGACCATTGCCATATCCCGGTTTTCCAGAGATGCGGCGAGAGGCGAAAGCTGGTCGCGCAGGAAAAGCGAGAAGTCTCCGGCATCAAGACGCGGCCATAACCTGCGCGCCGCATCGAACCGCGCATTGCAGGACGTCCGGTAGGTTTGGAGAAAATCGGCAAGAGGCGGAGCGAGCATGTCAGCGGGTTTTCAGCCAGCGGAGATAGTTGCTGTAGCGTTGGTGGAGGTATTTGAGCTGCATCAGGTCATCATGCAGGTGCCCGTATAACTTGCCGCCTTGAAGAAGGCTGGCGATAAGTCGTTCGATTTTCTCAAGCCGACTGCGGGTGTCCCGCTCGGAGAGCGCTTCAAGACCCTGCGCGAACTCAGCGGCCAAGCCGCCGACGGGATCATTGCGATCAAGATCAAGCCGATCGAACTCGGCGCATGACAGGTCGAACACCCGGCGGAGCCAGCCGA
>JALORT010000277.1 GCA_025458755.1 Methylotetracoccus sp. | reverse complement strand
TCCGGAATGTCGAGCAGCTTCACCGCCAGGGGCACCAGTTCGGCATACGGCAGACCGCAGTGACCCTGTGCCGATGCTTCAGTGAGGGCATGCGAGATGCCGGCCTGGGCGCGCAGCGGAGAATCCTTGGCAATGCCGATCTTCTGCGCGATCGTGTCGGCGGAGAGGAAGCCGATGCCGCGAATGTCCTGCGCCAGCTGGTAGGGATTCTCGCGAACGATGTCGATGGCGTCCTGGCCGTAGGTCTTGAAGATGCGCACGGCGCGGGACGTCGAAACGCCATGTGCGTGCAGGAAGACCATGATGCTGCGAATGACCTTCTGGTCGGCCCAGCCGGAGGTGATCCTTCGAGCGCGGAGTTCTCCGATCCCCGGAATCTCACGGAGGCGTTCGGGCGACTGCTCGATGACGTGAAACACCGCCGCGCCGAAGGAGCGGACCAGTTTGCCCGCGTAGACCGGACCGATGCCCTTGACCATGCCCGACCCGAGGTAGCGTTCGATCCCGGTCAGGGTGGTCGGCGGGGAGATCCGGACGAACACGGCGCGAAACTGCCGGCCATGTTCGCGATCGGTGACCCAGTGTCCCGAGGCAGAGGCGTATTCGCCGGGGGAAACGATCGGGGTATGGCCGACCAGGGTGATCAGTTCGCGCTCACCCTTCACCTTCAGGCGGAGGACGCAAAAGCCGTTCTGCTCGTTGTGGAAGGTGACACGTTCAACGAGGCCGGCAAGGCGATCGAGGTCAGCAGCGGGGGCGTCAGGCATGGGGACCGCGATCACGCTACCGCGCGCGTTCTCCTGCTATCGGTACCCATCCCCCTCGATCCGCTCCACCACCGCATTCCGGAACATGCCGATGACCCCTCGGCGTTCAGCAACTCGCCAGAGCCTTCCCGCGAGGGTGCGCAAATTTGCGCATGCAGGTTGTTGGCGTTCGTCGGCGGCCAGTTCGGTGGCGACCGACGCTCGTCGGCTCTGGGTCGGATGCCGGTGATGCGGGTCGTTGAAAATGCCGAACGCCACGGCCAACCACCTCGCTCCGGCGTCAGTCGCACTTCCGATTACACCTCACTTGACCAGAAAGTGCGTCACTTGGCCAGCCGCGAAAGCCAGACCCACCAAAAACCATGCCAGTTTCAGCTGCGACGGCGCAACCGCGGCCGCTGCGCGGCGAGCGCCAACAGAGCTAGGCCAGCCAATGCCACGCCTGACGGTTCCGCGACAACGCCGGGCGGCAGCGGCTGCGTCGTGTAGTCAACGGTTATGGAAGCACTTTCTCCGCTCAGCGCAAATGCCAGCGCCAGCCCCAAGTCACCAGGGCCACTCACAAAGTTGCTTCCGTCAGCGGAAAGCACGGTGAGGTCGCCCGACTCAAGGGCGGTGCCGAACCCGGTCCAAATGCCTGAACCGAAGGCCGTCAGTGCAGCACCCGAGGTCGCGACGCCCGAAAGTCGAACAGTGATCCCACCGCCAACCGTATCGTACTGGAACAGCGCCAGGTCACCGCCCGCTATCGACCCAGTGAAAGCTGCAGTGTCGTCACCAAATCCAAGGATGTCGTTCTCGGCATAGAAACCAAAGACCGTGCCGTCCAGCCTTGTGCCCGGCTCGGCTGTAAATGTAAACGTCGTCCGGGCGACGGTTCCCGTCAGCTTGGTGACGGCTTCGGTCGTGACCGCACCGGTTACCGCGCTGTTACCGACCAAGCCGCCGCCCAGGTTAACAGGCGAGCCAAAACCGCCTGCAGCGCCATTGCTCAACACTGCTGTGCTGCCGCCGGAGAACCGAAGGAACGGGTCGATGGACCAAGTCGGCGTGGCGCCAGAAATTGAATCGGTGTAGTCGAAGAACCCACCGAATGGCACCAAGCCGTTGCCGGCTTCGCCGCCATTGACGGTCACCGATGTCGTTGGGTTGCTCAATACCACAGGTGCGGCCGCGGCAGAGACCGCCGCTACCAACGCCACAACACCTACGAGCCCATGCTGCAACGAGCGCGTGAGAAACCGCGGGCGGTTCATGTCAAGGTCACGGCGGAGATCCGCTGCCAGAAGCGACTTTTTCATAAGACTGATACCTTCCTGGAGGTTGGCGAAGGGAAAAGCACCTGCCAGAGCCACTGCGTTTCCCCATGTCAAAAGGAACTGTCGAGGAACAGGGAGCCTATGGCAACACTGCCTCGCGCCGTATTGCGCTCATACCAAAGCACAAGCATTTATCGTGCCTGTTTTTGGAATGTACTATTGTTCAATTGGTTACCCTATGCTTGGCGATTTTCAGCGCGTGCGATGTAAGATTTTTCGACATCGGGAAGGCTGAGCCAGCGCCTCGCTCAGCGAACCCCTGTCCGTGTGCAGGCTCAAACATCAGCACGCCCACAGCTATCGGTACTCATCCCCCTCGATCCGCTCCACCGCCGAATTCCGGAACATGCCGATGATACCCTCGGCCACTTCCTCGCACAGATCCTCCGGCAGGTCCAGCGCCTCACGCAGCCGGCGAACCGCAGTGAAGTGCCGCGCCAGCGAGCGCTCGATCTGCTCGAGGTCGAGCGACGTCACGCCGGGCACCACCTCGATCGTCTCGCACAGGCAGCTCTCCAGCATCTTGACCGACTCGTCGGCCTGCGACAGGAAGAAGAACCAGTTTGGCCATGCTTGGTCGAGGCGCTTGATGTACGCGCGCACCTCGGGCACCTCGAACAGCTCGCGGGGGTCATCGTTGTAACCATC
This sequence comes from Methylotetracoccus sp., assembly GCA_025458755.1. Lineage (GTDB taxonomy): Bacteria > Pseudomonadota > Gammaproteobacteria > Methylococcales > Methylococcaceae > Methylotetracoccus. The sequence continues at coordinate 1,353 of JALORT010000277.1, read as the reverse complement.
GACCACCAGGCTGATCCGGCCGCAGAAATCGATCGCAGTCTGGCGATCTTCGGTCAGACGGCGCAGGAGTGCCAAGGTCTCCGAGATGTCGCCGGCTTCGACCTGCTGGCGCGAGAACATCAGGATGACCGGCTCAGAGACGGCGGGGCGGAGGCGTTGGGTCATACTGGTTCCACGAACGTCGGCGAATCGCCACGAGATGAGTTGACGGCCCGGCACACCTTGTAGACGATCATGCTGTCAGCCACGGCCGGCCGCAGCAATGCCCGCAGCCCGTTCACATCCGCGTTATGCGGGTCCAGCCACGCCCCGTAGTCGCTGGCCTGCAGAATCACGGGCATTCGGTCGTGAAGCGGAATCATCAGCTCATTGGCGTCGGTCGTGATGATGCAGCACGTGTGAACCTCGTCGCCCTCCGGTGACACCCAGCGCTCGCTGAGTCCGGCACACCCAAAGAGATCGCCATCGTCTGCGGGGCGAATGAAGTACGGCTGCTTGATCGTACGACCCGCCTCCTGTGCTGCCTTCCATTCATAGAAGCCACTTGCCGGCACAATGCATCGCGAGCGCCGAAACGCAGCACGAAACGCTGGCTTCTCAGCGACGGTTTCACTACGCGCGTTGATGAGCCTGGCACCGATCGTGACGTCCTTGGCCCATGACGGGACCAGACCCCAGCGATAAGTGCTCGCCACTCGCTCCCCGTGCTGTCCGGGGTGAACAACCAACACCTTCATGGTCGGCGCGATGTTGTAGCGCGGCTGGAAATCGAACCCGTCATCAAGATCGAACTGCTCCCGAATGCGGGAAGCCGGGCCGTAGAGGGCATACCGACCGCACATCTCAACACCCCGCCAACACGAGATTTCTTGTGTGAATTTCCGCTCTGTTACTCACGCCTACTCCAAAACACCCAGCGCCGAAATCTCTGTGGTCATATCATCCTTGACGGTCTGGACCACCCGAATGGAGAACGAAGATGACCGTCGAAGTCACTCTACCCGAATCGATGTCGCCACGCGAGCGCGCCGCGGAGATCACAACAATCCTTGCTGGCGCCATCGTCCGCAGCCACCTTGCGCAGGCTGCCAAACGGCGAGAATCTGCCCTTGGCTTCCTGGACGACCAGCGCGTTCATACAACCCCCTATCAAGACGAGAGGTTGTGATGAACGACAAACAAGCGTCTGTCGCTGCGCGGGTTGCCGAACTGGCTGGCATGCCCATGTCCGAACTCTGGGCGGTGTGGGATCGATATTTTCCCCGTCGTCCGGACTACCCCAACCGGACGCACGTCGAGTCGCGCATCGCCTACAAACTGCAGGAGGAAGCCTTCGGTGGTCTCGCGCCCGAG